>JADMIG010000030.1 GCA_015478725.1 Chloroflexota bacterium
GCAGCCTATCTGACCCGGCACCGATTGTCTAGTCATATGTGATACAGAACACTAGCATCCACGTCCGAGTGGCACCCGGGCCATTCGATCTCTGCGTCCAACCGCATCCTGCGGCCGCCGGAGCCCATCCGGTCTGGGCGAGCGAGCCTCGTCGGTCCTGCTGGGAGGGGAACCGAGAGCGCCTCCACCGTGGCCGGAAGAGGAGGAGATCGGAGAGAACCAACGGTGCCCTGTCGTCGTACCCGTGCGCCTGTGGACCGCGATGCGCGGCCGGCGTCGGACCCCTGTGGAGGTGGTCGATGAATCGATCGCTCAAGGTTCTGTCCCTGTTCATGGCGAGCTCGCTCGTCCTCGCGGCCTGCAGTTCGAGTGCAACACCCGCTCCATCGGCGGCCGCCAGTGCGCCCGCGGCCAGCGTTCCGGCTGGTACCACCATCACGGTCACCTCGCTGTGGGGCGGCAGTGAGCAGGCTGCGTTCCAGAAGGTCCTTGATGCGTTCAAGGCCAAGACCGGCATCACCGCGGTCTACCAGGCGCAGCGCACCGACTATGCGACGGTGCTCCAGAGCAAGATCACCAGTGGCAGCCCGCCCGACGTCGCGATCATGCCGGGCCTCGGCTTCCTCCGCCAGTTCGCTCGCTCGGGCGGCATCAAGAAGATCAGCGATCTCGGGATCGACCCGGCGAGCCTCACTTCGATCTACCCGCCGGGCATCCTCGACCCGGGCATGGTCGACGGGAACCTCTACGGGATCATGGTCAAGTTCAACAGCAAGAGCACGATGTGGTATCGGCCGGACGTGTTCAGCACGGACGGCATCACCGTTCCCAAGACCTGGGACGATTTCAAGGCCGCCCTCAATGCCCTGCAGGCGAAGGGCATGCAGACGCCGCTCGCCCTCGGCGCCAAGGATTCCTGGACGCTGACCGACTGGTTCGAGGAGATCTACCTCCGCCAGGCCGGCCCCGACGCGTACAAGAAGCTCTTCAGCCCTGCCGGCGACTGGACCGATCCGACCGTCACCACGGCGATCAACTCGATGTTGGAAGTCCTCAACGACAAGTACGTGGTCGGCGGCATCAAGGGCGCCCTCGGCCAGGGCTTCACCGACGGCATCGCGGAAGTGTTCAGCACAAGCCCGAAGGCCGCCATCTACTACGAGGGTGGTTTCGTCGGGGGCATCGCGATGGGTCAGACCAACACCGCGCTCGTGCCTGGCACCACGATCGACTGGTTCGGTTTGCCGACCTTCGCGAATGGCCTGGGCTCCACGGCGGCCGAGATCGGCGGCGACGAGATCGCGGCGCTGACGACCAATCCGGGCGTCAAGGAGTTCATCCAGTACATGACCAGCGCTGACGCCGGGACGGTCTGGGCCTCGACGGGCGCGATCATCTCGCCGGTCAAGGCTGTCGCCTCCAGTGCCTACCCGACGGTTCTTGCCAAGAATGAGGCAGCCCAGGTGGCAGGCGCCTCGGCAGTCGTCTACGACGGCTCCGACACGCTGCCCGCAGCAGCGCCCGACATGGGCGCGATGCTCCAGAACGCCATCCAGGGACAGGCCCTCGCGGGCCTCCTGAGCACCTTCAACACCGGCGTCAAGGCCGCGTGGGCCAACGAGAAGTGATCGCGACCGCCTAGGCAACCCAGGGCGCGGACGAGCCGTCGGCTCGTCCGCGCCCGCGCTTTTGGGAGGGAACGCCAGTGGCCGCGAATCCTCATCCGAGCGCTGTTCGAAAAGGCGTCCGCGTCGAGGGGACCAGGCCGATCGTCCTGGCGGTCTTCCTTCTGCCGGCCGCCGTCCTGCTCGCGATCTTCATGGTCTACCCGGTGATCTACACGCTGCGGTTGAGCGTGGACCGCGGGCTCGGCGGGAATTTCACGAGGCTCGTCGGGCTGGACAACTACATCAGCCTGATCAATGACCCGACGTTCATCCAGGCGATCGTCAACAACCTCCTGTGGATCGTCTTCTACACGGGATTCGTCATCGGCCTGGGCCTCCTCATCGCCGTCCTGGCGATGCGCGTTCGCTACGAGACGATCATCAAGGCCATCGTCTTCCTCCCGATGGCCATCGCGGCCACGGCGCTGGCGGTCATCTGGGAGTTCGTCTATCAGCCCGATCCCAACATCGGTCTGCTCAACGCGATCATCGGCTTCGCCCATGGACCCGCCATCTCCTGGCTCGGTGACTCGAGCGTCGTCAACTGGGCCCTGATCGCGGTCGGGATCTGGGGCTCGACCGGCTTCGCGACGGTCATCCTGTCGGCCGCGCTCAAGGGCATCCCCACGGAGGTCCTGGAGGCCGCCCGGACGGACGGCGCGAATGAGTTCCAGATCTTCCTCCGGATCATCGTGCCGATGGTCAGCCTGCCGATCTCCGTCCTTGCCGTGACCCTCACGGTCAACGTCATCAAGCTCTTCGACATCCCCTACGTGATGACCCACGGCGGGCCGGGCACGTCGAGCCGGGTGATCGCATTCCAGATGTACATCCAGGGATTCCAGTCCGGTCAGTTCGGGCAGGCCGCGGCCGTCGCGGTGGTGATGCTGATCGTCATGATCCCGATCATGGCCTTCAACGTTCGCCGTTTCCGGACAGCTTCGGTGGTTTGAATGAGCGCCACCGCTGACGCGCGCCCTGCGGTTCGCGGATCCACCGACACCCTCAGCGCACGGATCGTCCGGAGTCTGGGCCGGGCGCCGGTCCACATCGCGCTGGCCGTCGTCGCCGTCATCTGGCTCGCGCCGACGATCGGCCTGCTGGTGACCTCATTCCGACCGCGGTCGGACATCCAGGCCAGCGGCTGGTGGGATGTCCTGTCGACCCTTCGCCTGACATTCATCAACTACCAGGACGTGCTCCAGGGGCAGGGCATGGGCGCTGCCTTCCTGAACAGCGTCATCATCTCCGTGCCGTCGACCCTGCTGCCGCTGACGCTCTGCTCACTGGCGGCCTACGGCTTCTCGTGGCTGAAATTCAGGTTCAAGGACTCGCTGTTCCTGATCGTCGTGGCGCTCATGATGGTGCCGGTCCAGGTCGGCTTCATTCCCTTGCTCACGCTCTTTCGGCCCTTCCATCTCACCCAGGGTTTCGTCGGGGTCTGGCTGGCGCACACGGCCTTCGCCCTGCCGTTCGGCATCTTCCTGCTGCGGAACTTCTTCATCACCTTGCCCAGGGACCTGATCGAGGCCGCCAGGATCGACGGCTCCTCGGACTTCGGGATCTTCCGCACGATCGTGGTGCCGCTGTCGATCCCGGCGATCGCGGCGTATGGGATCTTCCAGTTCCTGTGGGTCTGGAACGATCTCCTCATGTCGCTCGTGTTCGTGTCCAACAACGCGAACTACCCGATGACGATCCAGATGACGACCCTGCTCGGCACGTACGGGACGGAATGGAACCTGCTCGCCGCAGGCGCGTTCCTGCTCATGGGAGTGCCGCTCATCGTCTTCTTCAGCCTGCAGCGCTACTTCGTCCAGGGCCTCCTCGCCGGCTCGGTGAAGTAACCCCCGGCGATCCGCTCGAGCGAAGATCCAGGGACTCCGCGACCAGCCTGCTGGATTCGGCGAGCGCCGCCTTGCGCGGCGCCCGAGGTGCGCGTAGTCTTTACTCATGGAGCACCGAGTAAAGCTACCGCGCCGCCGCGGATACACCCGCGTGAGCGCCAAGCACCAGGTGACGATCCCGATCGACGCCCTCGCTCAGGCCGGGCTTCATGCCGGTGATCGTCTGCGGGCCGAGGTCCGCGGGCCCGGTGAGGTCGTCCTCGTGCGGGAGATCGATCCGCTCACCCGGTTCGCCGGTGCCCTGACGGACGTCTACCCACCCGGCGAGCTCGACGAGCTGCGGCGCGAGTGGCCCTGACCGTCCTCGACGCCGGGGTCGTCATCGCCATCCTCGACGCCCGCGACGTCCATCACGAGGCGGCGGTGGCGGCGGTGACCAGCGCGATCGAGCGGGGCGACGATCTCGTGCTGCCGGCCTCGGCCTGCGCGGAGGTCCTCGTCGCGCCATATCGCCGCGGCTCCGTGGCGGTCGAGACGGTGGACGCATTCGTCGACGCTCTCCCGGCCACCGTCGAGCCAGCGACGCGGATCGTCGCCGCCCGGGCGGCCGAACTGCGCGCCCGGCACGGCAGCCGGCTGCGGCTGCCGGACGCCCTCGTCGTGGCGACCGCGATGGCCCTCGGCGCCGATCGCGTCATCACGACCGACGGACGGTGGCCGCGCCTGCCCGTTCGCGTGGAGGTCCTCCAGCCGGGGGCTGGCTGATCCTCGCGTCGACGAGGGTCAGCCGCGGTGCCCGGGGTCGCCGCGCCTGCTCAAGCGTCTCCGGCTGACGTTTGGGTACCGGCGCTGTTACTATCATCGTGTTGACAGTCAACATGGACTCATCGGCCGATTCTCGGCGCCGCCGAGGACGCAGATGACCGATTTCGGGAGTCGTGCGTGACGGAGCCGAGGTCGCCCGCGTTCGGAGTCAACCTCAACAATCGCGAGCCCCTGATCGCGCCGGATTACGGAATCGCGGAGCTGCTCGACCTGAGCGAGGTCGTCGAGGGCCTCGGATTCGACTCGGCTTGGGTCGGTGACAGCCTCTTCTCGAAGCCGCGCTACGAAGCGATCTCCCTCTTGTCTGCAATTTCCCAACGGACGAAGCGCGTCAAGCTCGGGACGGCCTGCCTGGTCACTTCCCCCCGGAACCCGCTCTACCTCGCGATGGAGTGGGCGACACTCGATGTCTTGGCCCGCGGCCGGACGATCTTCGGCTGCTGCGCGGGCAACCCCGAGGTCGGCGTGCGCCGAGAGTTCGAAGCGCTCGGGCTGGACTTCGATCGGCGGTTCGCGATCTTCGAGGAGGGGCTCGAGGTCCTGCGTGCGCTGTGGACCGACGGGAAAGTCAGCCACCACGGCGAGCAGTACACGTATGAGGATGTCGGGTTCTACTCGGGCACTGAGATGGGCCCGCTGATGCCGATCCAGAAACCGCCCCCGTTCTGGATCGTGTCGAACCCTCGGCTCGTAACCGACGCCTCGGACGAGAAGATGGTCCGCACCATGAAGAACGCGTGCCGTCGGATCCTCAAGTACGGTGAAGGCTGGATGACCTGCTGCCGGGCGCAGCATCCGGAGGAGCTGATCGAGCAGCTCGGCTACCTGCGAGAAGTCGCCACCGAAACCGGGGATGATGCCGGTCGGCTCGTCGTCTCCTACCAGGTGACGTTGAACATCGGCGACTCCGAGGAGGAGGCACGATCCGCCTTCGGGGAGTACATCTCAAAGTACTACCCGGAGCTCAGCAAGGCCATGAACCTCTCGAACTGGGGGCCGGTGGGGACGCCCGAGCAGATCATCGGCTGGTTCCGGACGTTCGCGATCGCGGGCGTCGACCATTTTGTCTGCCGCTTCGGCTCGCTCGACCAGTTCGGGCAGGTGGAGCGGTTCGCTCGCGACGTGCTGCCGGCGCTCCGGTCGGACGTCCGGATCGAAGTGAGGTAGGTCATGGGAACCGAAAGCAAGATGCGGCAGCACGCCGAGCTGATCGTGGATACGTGCTTCACCGTCGAGAAGGGGGACGTCGTCACGATCATCACGGACGACAAGCACGCCCACATGGCCAAGATGGTCGCCGATGTCGCCGCCGAGCGCGGCGCCTCGCCAGTGGTCATGAACAATGAAGCGCAGGTCTCGCGAGCGTTGGCCGACACACTGTTCCCGATGGCGCCTCCGAAGAACCTCCACGACGCGATGCTGGCGGCTGATGAGATCATCATCATGACCAACCTGGAGTGGGCAAACCGCTTTGCCCACGTCTCGGCGGTCAAGGAATCCTGCGCCAACAACGTGAAGATCGCCTCCGTCGAGCCGGGCATGGGTGAGTGGGATCTCGGCCTGGAGGACATCCTTGCCTCGACGGACCGCGCAGTGGCCGCCATCGCGAAGCTCAAGGGCGTGAAGGAATGCCGCGTCTGGTCCCCCACCGGGACCGACGTGACGGTCTCCATCGAGGAGCGACCCGCGCTCCAGGTCACCCCGATCCGCCAGCGCGGCTGGATGATGGGTCCCCTGCCACTCTGGGCGGAGGTCGCTTACGCCGCGGTCGAGACGAAGACGAACGGCGTCATCGCCATCGACGGGAACATGCTGGGCATCGGCGTGGACGTCGTGAGCAGCCCGATCTACTGGCATGTCAAGGACGGCAAATGCATCGGCATCGAGGGCGGTGAGGACGCAAAGCGCCTGGCCAAGGTCATCGAGGGCGTCCCGAACGTCGAGATCGTCGCCGAGTTCGCCTTCGGGACGAGCGACAAGTCGCCGCTCGGCAGCCCTTCCGAGAAGGGCCGCATCGGCAACGTCCACTTCGCCCTCGGCGACAACAAGAATGCATACCCTGGGGGCCAGAACTCGTGTTTGCTGCACCTCGACGGCGTCATCCGGAACGCCACGCTCGAGATCGTGGACACGGGCGGCTTCATCCTCAGGGACGGCAGATGGGACGTCTGATCGGGGTGCAAGTCGTCCTCCTGGAGGACGTTCCGCCGATCGAGCTGCCGGGCGGTAGCTGGAGCCGGATCCTGCTGACCGACGAACGCGTCGGCTCATCCAGCGCCCTCGGGCTCTCGAGCTTCGCCGCGGGCACCTCGACCGCGATGCTCTCACATGCGACGGAGGAGCTCGCCTATGTCCTTACGGGCCAGGGTGAGCTCCGCCTCGACGAAGGCACGATCGCCTACGGCGCCGGTTCGGCCCTGTTCATTCCGGCAGGCGTCTGGCACGCGGTGGCCAACACGGGGGACGAACCAGTGACGATGGTCTTCGCCTTCCCGCACCCGGATTACCCACCGACCGACCGTCGCCCTGCGGGTACGCCCGAGTCCGCCCGATGAACCATGACGACCTTCGTGAGCGAGTCGCCACGGCCTGTCGGGTGATCGCACTCGAGGGCTACGTGGACCTGACCCTGGGGCACGTCAGCGCGAGGGAGCTCGGCGACCGCACGATTTGGATCAAGCGCAAGGGCGTCGCGCTCGATGAGGTCGAGCCGTCTGACGTGATCGCCCTTGACATCGACGACCCTACCGCCCTCGAGAGCGCCGACTACCACCTCGAGTCGGTCATGCACACGGAGGTCTACCGAGCGCGACCAGATGTCGGCTCCGTCATCCACGGGCACCCGGTTTACGGGACCGCGCTGGGCTCCACCGATGGCCAGCTCCAGCTACTCACCCACGACGCCGTCCTCTTCGCTGATGGGATCGGCGACTACGACGACGGCCCTGCCCTGATCGTGAACCGGGACCAGGGCCGACGCGTCGCGATGGCACTGGGATCTCGGCGAGCCGCGCTCCTGCGCAACCACGGCGTGGTCATCGCCGGCGAGGACGTCCGGTGGGCTGTGCTGGCCGCGGTCACCCTGGAGCGAGCGATCCGATTCCAGGCCATCGCAGCGACGCTGGGACGGCCGCGGCCGATCCCGCAGGATGGCGCCGAGCGCCTGGGTCCGCAGAAGTATCAGGACGGGTTCCTGGACGAGTACTGGGCCGCTTGGGTCCGCCGGGTCCACGGACGAGATGTCCGGGAGCGCGCGGAGGTGGGTTGACCATGCGGATCGCACTCGAACTCAACGGCGCGCAGACCTCCATGGACATCGAGCCGCAGGAGTTCCTGCTCGACGTGCTCCGGGACGACCTGAGCCTCACCGGCGCCAAGCGATCGTGCGATACGCAGGTGTGCGGCTCATGCACCGTCCTGGTCGACGGCGCGCCGGTCAGTGCCTGCTCGTACCTGGCGGCCGAGACCGATGAGCGAGTGGTGACGACGATCGAGGGCTTCCGCGACACTCCAGCATTCGAGCCGATCGCCGCGGCGTTCACCCGTCAAGCCGCCCTCCAGTGCGGCTTCTGTACGCCGGGCATGGTCCTCACCATCCACGCACTGCTCGAGGACGGCGAACTGACAGACGAGGCGTCCATCCGCCGCGGCCTGGCCGGTAACCTCTGTCGCTGTACGGGCTACCGGGCCATCCTCGACGCGGTGAGCGAAGTGGTCGCGGCGCGGATGGCTCGATGACCACGATCGCCGCACGAGTTGCTCGAGCGCGTAGTGCGCCCCAGGTGGGGCGATCCATGGCGCGTTCCGATGCCGCGGAGAAGCTGCGCGGCGACGCACGGTATGTGGGCGATATGGTCGTCCCGCGGATGCTCCACGGCAAGGTGCTGCGGAGTCCCTACGCTCACGCCCGGATCGTCTCGATCGACAGATCGGCGGCTGATGCCATGCCGGGCGTCGTCGCGATCCTGACCGGGGCAGACCTGCTCGACATCGACCCCTACTTTGGCCACGCGATCAAGGACCGCCCTATCGTCGCCATCGACGTGGTCCGATTCGCCGGCGAGCCGGTGGCCGCCGTGGCCGCGACGGACGAGGCCACGGCCGAAGCCGCCGCCCGCGCGATCGTGGTCGAGTACGACGAGCTGCCCATCGTCGGCACGATCGAGGAGGCGCTGGCGCCCGGCGCGACGCTCGTCCACGACCAGCCGTTGCGCCCGGGCGCCTTCCACGGCCTCGGAACACTGGCCGAACGTGACGGCAACATCTGCTACCGCTATACGATCGACCGTGGCGACGTGGACGCGGTGTTTGCGGCCGCGGACATCGTCGTCGAGGACGACTACGTCTTCCCCGGCGTCTATCAATACGCCATGGAGACACACAGCGTCGTGGCCCAGGTGGACAGCGACGGAATCACGATCTGGGCCACGTGCCAGCACCCGTTTCTGGTCCGGGCCGAGATCGCCGCCCTGTTCGATGTCCCGCTCGGGCGCGTCCGGGTCATCGTCCCGTACCTTGGGGGCGGCTTCGGCAGCAAGTCCTACACGAAGATGGAGCCGATCACCGTGGCGCTTGCGCGCAAGGCGGGACGCCCGGTTCGGATCGTGAACCGGGTGGACGAATCGATGGTGACCACGCGGCGGCACAACATGACGGCGCGAGTGCGCACGGCTGCGACGAGCGATGGCTGCCTCCTTGCCCGCGATGTCAAGGCCTGGTTCGACACGGGCGCCTACGCCGACAACGGACCCCGGGTGACCGCGACAGGCGGAGACGCCGCGCCAGGCCCGTACCGCTGGTCCGCGATCCGCGTCGACGCCGCCTGCGTGTACACGAATACGGCGCCGTCCGGTTCCTATCGCGCGTTCGGTGCCTCGCACCTGCAGTGGGCCGGCGAACTCCAGGTGGATGAAGTGGCGCGTCGCGCCGGCATCGACTCGATCGAGATCCGACGGCGCAATCTGCTGCGGCCGGGTGAGCTGGTTCGGCCGGGTGGCAAACCTCTCGACGCCGACCTGGTGGGCGATCTCGAGAAGGTTGCCGAGGCGCTCGGCTGGTCAGGCGAGAAGGATCCAGACACGGGCCGAGGCGTCTCGGTGGGGCTGCTCGCCGCAGGGGCCCACCCCGTCTCGAGCGCCGTCGTGCGCATGGAGGCCGATGGCGGGGCAGTCGTCCTCGTCGGCTCGACCGAAGTCGGCCAGGGCCAGCGGACCGCCTTTGCGCAGATCGCCGGCGAAGTCCTCGCCATGCCGGCCGAGCGGATCACCTGCCAGGGCACTGACACACGATTCACCCCGTACGACCGCTCGACCGGCGCAAGCCGCTCGACGACGCTCGCCGGACTCGCCGTCCAGCGTGCGGCAGACGCCATCCGGGTGGACCTGCTCGACATCGCTGCGACGGTCTGGCCCGGGGATCCCGGAGCCATCGAACTCCGCGACGGTGCCGCATGGCACGGCGATGAATCCCGGACCTATCCCGAACTCATCGCAAAACGCTTCGGCCTGAGTGGCGGGCAACTCATCGGGGAGGGCGGGGTCCATCCCGAGGGTACGGGTTCCTACGCCGAGGGTCCGGTGTTCTGGGAGGTCTGCATCGGTGCCGCGGAGGTCCACGTGGACCGCGAGACCGGGCAGGTCATCGTGCACCGGACCGCCACCGTGGCCGACGTGGGACGGGCGATCAATCCCCAACTGGTCGAGCGCCAGGACGAGGGCGCGACGATGCAGGGCATCGGTAACGCCATGTTTGAAGAGATGGTCTACGTGGACGGCCAACTGCTCAACGACAACCTGCTCGAGTACCGCATCCCGACGATCGAGGACTTGCCGATGCATTCCTCCTGCGTGATCGTCGAGAACGAGGACGGCCCCGGTCCCTTCGGGGCCAAGGGCTGCGGCGAGGGAGCGTTGGCCGGGATCATCGGGGCGATCGCGACGGCCGTGGCCGACGCTGGCGTGCCGATGACTGAACTTCCGTTCACCCCAGAGCGCGTGTGGCGAAGGATCCAGGAACTGAAGGAGGAACCGTCATGAGCACCTACGAGCGGGTCGCGATCATGGGCACCGGGACGATGGGACCCGGGATGGGCGCGGTCCTTGCCCGAGCCGGCATGGAGGTCGCCCTCTACGACATCAGCGTCGAAGCACTCGAGCGGGCGAAGGCCACCTACGACATGGCCTGGGGCGTCCTGGATCGGCTCGAGACGCCGACGGTGGACGGTGGTTCCGTGCGCTACGCGACCGACCTCGCCGACGCCCTGGGCGGCGCTGAATTCGTCATGGAGGCGGTCCCGGAGAAACTGGAGCTCAAGCAGCAGGTCTTCGCCGAGTACGAGCTCCACGTGGGGCCGGACGTCATCCTCGCGTCGAACACCTCCGGCATCCCCGTGACCAAGATCGCCGCGAAGCTCGAGCACCCAGAGCGGGTGATCGGGATGCACTGGTCCAATCCGCCGCACCTCATCCCGATGATCGAGATCATCCCTGGCGAAAAGACAAATGAGGCGGCTCGCGCCGGCGCCGCGGCGATCGTTCAGGACGTCGGCTACTTCCCGTGCCTGCTCAAGAAGGAAGTCCCAGGGTTCGTCGAGAACCGAGTCCTCTACGCGATCATGCGCGAGTGCCTGGCGCTCGTGGACGAGGGCGTCATCGGCCGCGAGGAGCTCGATCTGAACGTCAAGTGGGGCATCGGGTACAAGCTGGCGGTCATCCCGCCCATGCAGCTGCTCGACATGGCCGGCCTGGACATCTACTCCAGTGTCGCCAGCTACCTCAACCCGGACCTTTCGAATGCGTCCGAGGTCTCCTCGACGATCCGTGACCTCACCACGCAGGGCCGTCTCGGCATCAAGACCAAGGGCGGCATCTTCGACTACACCGACGAGCAGGTCGGGCAGCTGCGCGCGCAGCGTGCGATGAAGCTGGTGGCCGTTCGCAAGGCGCTTGGATAGCGAGCTGCCCGCGACGTCCGGGACTGGAGGAGGCTACAGGTGAAGATCTACCTACTCGACCTCGGCTCACTCGTCATCGACCGCTCGGAGGTGCTCTGGCACATCGATGTGGGCACCGAGGTCAGGTTCCCGGTCTACGGCGTCTATGTGGACCATCCCGAGGGGAAGTTCATCTTCGACACGGGCTACGACCTGGAGCACGTGAAGCGGATCCTGCCGTTCGAACTCCCCGAACAGGCGACTGCCCAGACGCTGCCGGAGCAGCTCAAGCGATGCGGGACGACACCCGAGGAGATCGACTACGTCATCAACTCGCATCTCCACTTCGACCATGTCGGCGGCAACCGCTTCCTGAAGAACGCGACCACGCTCGTGAGCAAGTGGGAGCTTCGGTCGTGCAAGGTGCCCGAGCCGTTCGAGCGCCTGGGGTACTCCGACCTCAGCTTCGACCTCCCGGGCATGAAGTACGAGTTCATCGAGGGTGACGTCGAATTGGCCAAGGGCCTCTCGCTCTTCCAGACCGTGGGTCACACGATCGGCCACTACTCGATGCTTGCGGAGCTCGAAGGCCGTCGTCCGATGCTGTTCGCCGGGGACGCCGCCTACACGAACGAGACGCTCGAGCGGATGATCATCGGGGGCTTCCACCTCGACCCGAGTGACTCGATCGCCGCACTCAAGCGGATCAAGGCGATAGCCAAGAAGCACGATGCCGAGATCTTCGTCTCCCACGACATGGAGCCCTGGCTCACGTGGAAGCACGCGCCCGAGTATTACGGAACCTGAGACCCACCTGTCTGGTCGATCGACACGAGAAGCGAGGTACCCCATGAAGCTCAAGGATCGCGTCGCGATCGTCACCGGGGGCGCACAGGGCATCGGTCGGGCGATCGCGCAGAGACTCGCGGCCGACGGCGCGACAGTCGTGATCGCGGATCTCAATGGGGACGGAGCGGAAGTAGCCGCGGCGGCGATCCCGGGCGCCGTAGCTCTGCGGGCCGACGTCTCAAGCCAGGCGGACGTCACCCGGATAGTCGATGACACCATCCGCCGGTTCGGCAAGCTCGACATCCTCGTCAACAACGCCGCCATCGTGCCGTTCACGCCATGGGACGACATCGACTTTGCGGAGTGGCGCCGGATCATGGCGGTCAACCTGGACGGGGTATTCCTCACCTCCCGGGCCGCCTCCGATGCCATGCGCAAGCAGGCCTACGGGCGGATCGTCAACCTCGCCTCGAACACGGTCGTAGCCGGGACGCCCAACATGGCCGCCTACGTGGCGGCAAAAGGCGGCGTCTTCGGGTTCACTCGCGCGCTGGCGACGGAACTCGGCAAGTACGGGATCACGGTGAACTCGGTCGCGCCCGGCCTGACGGACACGGAAGGCGTGCAGGCGAGCCCGCACGCCGGCGCCTTCGCCTTCGTCCAGTCGCTCCAGGCAATCCCGCGCCGCGGTCTGCCTGACGATATCGCCCCGGTCGTCGCGTTCCTGGCATCCGAGGAGGCCCGCTGGATCACCGGCCAGATGATCGTCGTCGATGGCGGACACACGCGTCACTGAGGAGAGCGAGATTGGCCGACATCCAGGTCCAGCGCGTCGGGACCATCCTTGCGGTGGCCGACGTCGAGCGATCCGTCGCCTTCTACAGGGGCAAGCTCGGGTTCGCCGTTGAGGCCACCTACACCGATCCCCCATATGCGACCCTGACCCTCAACGGGGTCAGGCTCTCGCTCGCGGAGCAGGGACACGCAGCGACGGACCTGCACGGCGTCCTCATGACGGCGCTCCAGGACCGCTCGAAGATGCCGGTCGTCCTCGTCCTCGAGGTCGCCGACGCCCGGGCCGTCCACCACGCGCTCGCCGCGGACGGAGCGACGTTCCTCGCGGAACCGTACGAACCGCCGTGGGGCGGCTGTCGATTCTTCGTCGTCGATCCTGACGGGTACCTCGTGGAAGTCGAGCAGCCGACATGAAGGCTGTCGTGCTCCTCGGTCCGGGTGACCTCCAGATCCGCGAGGTGCCGGACCCGCGCATCAGCGCCCCCGGCGACGCGATCGTTCGCGTCACCACCGCGGCGATCTGCGGGGCGGACCTGTTCCCATTCCACGGGCATGTGCCCGGCTTCGAGGTAGGCACCATCCTTGGCCACGAGTTCGTGGGCGTGGTGGAGGAGGTCGGACCCGAGGTGACCGGGGTGGCGCCCGGCGACCGGGTCGTCTCGACGAGCACCATCTCATGCGGGCGGTGCGGGCAGTGTCGGGCGGGCCGGCCGTCGCAATGCGCCGGGCGCGCGTTGTTCGGCTACTCGGGGGTCTACCCCCAGCTCCACGGCGGGCAGGCAGAGCGTGTCCGGGTGCCTGTAGCGGATCGCTGCCTGCGGGTGCTCCCGGCCGGCGTGACGGACGAGGCCGGGGTGTTCGTCGCGGACATGCTACCCACGGGCTACAGCGCGGTGCGGCGCGCCGATCTGACCCTGGGTGATGTCGCGGTCGTAGTCGGCTGTGGGACGGTGGGGCTGATGGCGATCCTGTTCGCGCGGCGCCTCGCGCGGGTCGTGATCGCGGTCGACGGGATCGCGGGACGGCGCATGCTGGCAGCCAGGTTCGGAGCGCAGGCGGTCGCACCGGACGCGGCCTGTGACGCGATCGATGCGGCGACCGATGGGCTGGGAGCGGACGGCGTCATCGAGGCGGCGGGGACAGCAGGCGCGCTCACCGCAGCCATCACCATGGCGCGCGGCCGCGGCACGATCTCGGTCGTGGGCGCGCACTTCGAGCCCGACTACCCTCTGGACAACGGGCGCATGTTCGAGCGGGAGCTGACGCTGCGGGTCACGTGGGGCGATGCCTTCAACGACCGAGAGCGGATTCTGGGGCTGCTGTCAGCGGACGAGCTGGACCCCACCCCGGTGATCACGCACCGCTTCCCACTTGCCGAAGCGGCGGAGGCCTACCGGGTGTTCGACGCCCGCGACGCGGTCAAAGTGCTCCTCACGCCGTAGACGACCGCGCGTCAGACGCAGCGGCGCCTCGCGAGCGAGCCAGCCAGACCGGCCGCGACGGCAAGCGCGAGGCTGATTACGGCCACGCCCACGACGCCCGCCACCAGCAGCGAGGAGGCCCCCAGCTCAAGGGCGCCACGATCGGGGACGCCGCCCCAATGTCCGCCGACGTCCGAGAACAGCCGGACGGTCGTCGGGCCCGGGATTCCCAGCAGCTCGAAGATCACGGTGGCACGTTGGCCGTTCTGGCCGGGATCTGCGGCTGGACCTGGTTCCACATGGGCGGCAAGGATCAAGGGATGGAACGGCGCCAGACCTCGTTCCAGCGCCGCGGTCACCGTCTCGTCACAGGCCTGACCGGCGACGCCACCGGCCGCGCACGTGATCCGGAGGGGCTGGGCGACCGACGCGCTCACGGCCAAGATCGCTGTGAGCAGGACGACCGCGAGCAGTGCCGACAGCGGCCGCCGGTGCGACCGTCGACCGATCAGCCGGGCGGCTGTCACGGTCGTCGACTCGGCATCGGAGGCACGGCCCCCATCGTCAGCGTGGCTCGACGAGCCGTTGAGCGGTGAGGGCAAGCACTTCGGCCACATCCAACGCCGCGGTGACGCCGTCCTCCGACGCGAACTGGCTGGCGCCTTCCGCCAGGTGGAAGGCCCACCCGCCTGGCCGCCCGAGTCCCACCAGCGCCCCGGGAACGCGGCGGGTGACGGCACCGAAATCCGTGGCGAACGGGAGCGGCATCGGCGGCTCCACGTACTCGCGACCTGCGGCCCGGTGCCCGTCTCTCACCGCTTCGCGGACCGCCGGGTCCGGGGCGATCCCCGGCACCGGCACGCCGCGCTCCCATGCCGCGGGAACGGCCGCGCGCAGCCTGGAAGCGAGCTCCTCGATGCCCGCCTCGTCCGGCGCCCACAGCAGGAAGCGTGCCCGCGCGACCATCCCGGTGCCCTCTTCGACATCGCCGTCCAGATCAAGGGATTCAAGCATCACCTGGGCCGCCGGGAACGAGGAAGCCGCGGCCACGGCTGCGGTCACGGCTGCGAGCACCGCCTGGGGTGAGTCGTTGGTCAGCGTGCGGGTGCCGATGACGAGCGCCGTGTCGCGGCGCATCCAGGAGGACGCGGCCCACGCAGTGTCCAGAAACTCGGGATGGGCATACAGCGCGGCCTCGATGCCGTCCCAGGAGCCCGCGGCGGCCGTCAGCGCCTTGCCGCCGCCTCGTGCGACGGTCCCCGGTGCATGGATCTCATCGGCCGGGCAGCCCATGACCACGACACTCCCCGCCAGCTGGTCGCGGTGTGCGGCGAGCGCGGCGACGGCGCCGACGACACCTGCCGCGATCGGCCCGTGGCCGCATGAGTGGGTCGGCTCGAAGCTACCCGGCCCCCGGACTGCCGGAACTGCGTCATAGACCGCCACCAGGCCAACCGTCCGGCCCGGCAGGCCGCCCTTCAACGTGGCCCGGAATGCGGTTGCCATGCCCGCGATCCCGAGCTCCACGGTCAGGCCAATGCGACTCAGGACCGCTCCGAGGTACGCCGCGCAGGAGTGCTCCGCGTGCGCGAGCTCGGGATGAGCGTGGATGAAACCGATCGTCTCGCGGATCAATGGCTCCCGCGCCGCGACCGCCGCCCGGATCTGCGCGTCCAGCGACCCCACGCTCACGCCGCGGTTCCGGCGTTCGGTCCGGTCATGCCGCGGTTCCGGCGTCGGGGTGCCATCGTTGGCGCTGCGTCCCCGTCCGCGCGGTTCACGCTGCCGTCGCTCGGAGCCGGGCCGCGTCCGCAGCTTCCCGAACGCATCTGCCGACCAGCACGCGCACCAGGTCACGCTTGTAGGTGGCGGATCCGTTGGCATCGGTCATAGGGTCGGCAGCTTCGGCGGCAGCACGACCGGCAGCCTCCAGGACACTGGGCGGGAGATCCGCGGCGGGCGTCCCGGAGAGCAGCGATTCCGCGTCTCCGGCCCGGACCGGCATGACGCCCACCGAGCCCACGGCGATCCGCGTCTCGACCAGGAGCCCGTCGCGCACGCGCGCGAGACAACTGATCGTTGCCGCGGGACGCTCATGGAACGCGAAACGAAGATGTGCCATCGCCGCGTCCCCTTGCAGCGGCGGAACCTCGATGGCCACCAACAGCTCTGTCGGCTGGAGCGCCGTCTCGTAGGATCCGCGCACGAACTCGGTGACGGGCACCCTCCGCCGTTCATCGCCCAGCCCCAAGACAAGTCGAGCTCCCGCGGCGACGAGGAACGTGGCCGGGTCGGAGTGGGGGTCCGCGAATGCCAGGTTGCCACCCAGCGTACCGGTGCTCCGTACTCGCACGTTGGCCACACGTCGCTCCATCGAGACCAGGGCGGGCCAACCGGCCGCGATGAGCGGCGAGCGCTCAATGGCGCGATGCGTGACGGCCCCCCCGATGCGCAGCCACCCATCGACCACGCCGATGCCGGCCAGCTCGCCGATGGGCTTGACGTCGACGAGGTGCCCGTAGGCTGCGAAACCGAGCTTCATGAGGAGCAGGAGCTCGGTCCCCCCCGCGTAGATGACCGCGTCATCGCCAAGCTCGGCGAGCAGCCCGGTGGCCTCTTCCACCGAGCGCGCCGGATGCAGCGCGAATGGTGCCAGTGTGGTCACGATGCGGCGCCGACGACCTTGAGGGCCCCGGCATCCGCGGGATCGGAGCCACTCTCAGACAATGAGGCGAGCGCAGCCTCGAGACCCGCGCCGAGTTCCAGCGGCACGCCCATGTCGAGCAGGCTTCGACCCAGCGCGGCCAGCCCCGCGACGACGAACATGGGCCGCGCGGTGGCCCCCATGTGACCGATGCGCACAAGGTTCCCGGCGCGCTGGCCGGCGGACAGCTGGACGCGATAGCGGGATCGGACGTGATCGCGGACCGCGATGTCGGTCAGTCCGTCAGGGACCGCGATCGCAGTCGCGCAGGCCGCGGCGATCTCCTCGGATGCTGCCCAGGTGCGCAACCCCATGCCTCGCACGCCGGCACGGCACGCAGCCGCGATCCGCGCGTGGCGCGCTTGAGATGCGTCCAGTCCTTCGGCAAGCAGCAGGTCGGCGGCCTTGCTCACGCCATTGAGGTCGGACACCGACGGCGTGAACGGGAATCGTCCCTGGCCATGCCACTGCTCGCGCCAGTCGAGGACCGACAGGAACGATCCTCGTGGCGCTGCCGGGTTGGCGTCGATCATCGCCCATGCGCGCTCGTTGATCGCCAGGAGCGACATCCCGGGCGGACCACCCAGGCACTTCTGGGGTCCGGCCACGACCAGGTCCAGCTGCCATTCCTCCGGGCAGAGCTCGATGCCTCCGAACGTGGAGACCGCATCCACGATCGTGACCGCGCCATGCGCCCGGGCGATCGGGCCGATCTCGCGCACCGGGTTGACGGTTGCCGACGGCGTATCACAGTGGACGACGGAAACCATCCGGATCTCGGGGTGCACATCGAGGTACGCGTCCACGGCAGCAGGGTCGATCGACTGGTCGTACGGGACCTCGATCTCATGCAGGTCCGCGCCGATCGCCTCGAGCCAGTAGCCAAAACCCTTGCCGAACACCCCCGAAACGAGGTTCAGGCAGGACATGCCGGGTCGGACAACGGCGCGCGCCGCGGCCTCGAGCCCGAGCACGGCCTCGCCCTGCATCAGGATGATCTCGTGGCTCGACGTCCGAAACAGCCGGGCGATCTTTTCCTCCGTCTCAGCGAAGCGCGCCAGGAACACTGGGTCGTAGTGGTACAGGATGGGCGAGCCCATCGCGGCGAGGACCTCACTGGCGACATCGTTAGGGCCGGCGCTCAGGGTCAGATCAGCGCGTTCCATCATCGGTTCCCTTCATGGAGGGCTCGGTGTCGTCCGACCTGTGTCCCACCAGGCGGCGGACCGACGCGCCCACCTTGGAGGTCATCACGGAGGCCACCAGGGAGAGTCCCGAGACCGGATCGACGGTTGGCAGATCGTCGGGGTCGGCACCGTCCGGCGCCGCCAGACGGATCTCGATGCAGACGGCAGCGTCCTTCACGAGGCGTCGGCCGACGTCGGCGATGACGCCCTGGCCCATCTGGGCAGCGCGACCCTTGATCTCCAGATCCGTCGTCATCCGAACCCGCGAACCGCTCCCAGCGGGCAGGACCTGCATCGTTGTCCTGACCTTGGCCGTGTCGGAGCCTCCGGAGGCGCGGCCTTCGCCCACGATCACGGCCGTTCGCGCTACCGGGTCCTGCTCGGCGATCCGGACGCGGCCGTCATATATGAACCTCATCGGGCCGACCTTGACGACGACCCGGCCCGGGTGGAAACCCTCGGCATCGGGCTCCCCGATGGCGGCGCCGGGCACGCACGGGGCAACGCGACGGAGGTCGAGCAGCAGCTCGTACGCGCGGTCCGGCAGCGTGGCGATGGTGAATTCGTCCTCAAGGTGCATGGCTATCGACTCCCACGCAGGTATGGCAGACCGAGGGCGGCGGGAAGCTTCGCATCACGGGCAAACACGATGAGGATGACGATGACCGAGACGAACGGCAGCATGTTCACCACATCCACCGGGATGTCGATACCCACGACCTGCAGGGCGGTGGTGAGCGACAGGGACATTCCGAAGAGGAACGATCCGATGAGCGCCCACCACGGCCGGCCACGGCCGAGCATGGCGACGACGATCGCGATGAATCCCATGCCGTTCGTCACGAACGGCACGAATGTCCCCGCGCCGACGATCGAGAGGTATGCGCCGCCTATTCCGGCGAGCGCCCCGCAGGTGAGCTCGGCTCCCGAGCGGACCGCGACGACGCTGACCCCGGCCGCATCGAGCGAGCCAGGCCGTTCGCCGGCCGACCGGAGCTCGAGACCGATCGTGGTTCGGCGAAGGAACCATGAGGTCAGGAGCACGAGGCCGAATGCGAGGTAGACCGGCAGCGGCTGGCTGAAGAGGCTTCCGCCGAGGATCGGGATCGAATGGAGCACCGGGATGGCGAACCCTGCGACCGCGTCGAGGCGCGGGTACGACTGGCCGAACATCGTCCCGTGGAGGAGGCTCGTCGCGCCCTCGGCGGACAGCGTTATCGCGATGCCGACGATGATCTGGTCGAGGCCCAGCCGAACACAGAAGATGACCATGACGAGCGCAACGAGGAGGCCGGCGAGTCCGCCGACGGCGAGCCCGACCCAGATGTTGCCGGTCCCCAGGGCGGCGAGGAACCCGACGAACGCGCCCGTCAGCATCATCCCCTCGAGGCCGACGTTGAGCAGCCCCGACCGCTCCGCGATCGTCTCGCCAAGGCTCGCGAAGAGCAGCGGGATGCCGGCCAGCAGCCCACCGGCGACGAGCGCTGTCAGGAACGTCGGGTCGAGGAGCTCAGACATCGGGCGCACCGCGCTGCCGGTGCCTTGGCAGGATCGTCTCGCCGCGCGCGCGCTTGTCGCTGAGGTACTGCGTCGCGACCATGAAGATGAGCACCAGGCCGATGACGAGGAGCAGGAAGTCGCTTGGCAGGTCAGCCTGTCGGGTCGCGAATTCGCCGCCGATCGAGAGGACTCCAAAGAACGCCGCGAACGGAACGACTGCGATCGCGTTGAGTCGCGCGAGGAAGACGAGGGGGATCACCTTCAGCCCGTACGCCGGGTTCCAGTCGGCCCGCATGTAGCCAAAGATCCCGAGGATGTCGACGGCCGCCGCGAGGCCGATCAGGGCACCGCTCGCGGCAAACGCCACCACGATCACCCGAGGCACGTTCACCCCAAGGTGCGCCGCCGCGCGCGGGTTTGCACCAAGCACGTCGAGACGCGTCCCGAAGGACGTCCGGGAAAGCACGAGGTAGACGATGCCGACTGCCACCAGGGCGATGATGACGCCGATGTGAATCCGGGTGCCCGGGATCACCGGCAGGAGCAGGTCGGTCGGGACGATCGCGGTCTGAGGGACGGTCGAAGAGCCCTTGAACGGCCCTTTCACGAGCAGGTTCGCCGCCCCGATCCCGATGAATGTCATCATCAGGGTCGTGATGATCTCGTTCATCCCGTAGTGCGCCTTGAGCAGCGCCGGGATGAGGGTCCACGACGCGCCGATCGTCATCGCGATGACACACAGCAGGGCCCACCCGAGCGGAGCCGGCAGGGCGCCCATGATGGCGGGCCCGGTCCCAGCCACCATCGCGGCGGCGAGCAGGAACTGCCCGTCCGAGCCCAGGTTCCAGAGGTTCGCCCGGAACACGATGATGAGCCCCCCGGCGATGAGGAGGACCGGGGCCATCCGCGTGATCGTGTCCTGCAGGCCAGACGGACGAAGCAGACCGGCCTCGATGATGTCGCCGTAGAAGGAGAGCGGGTCCCGTCCGATGGCCAACAGGATGAGTCCGCAGGCGAACAGCGCCAGGGCGATCGGCCCGACCGATCGGAGTGTCGCGTCTGCCGCACCGGCGAGTCGGCTCGGCGCGAGAGACTCGGTGCTGGTCTCTGTCAGCGGCACCGCAGGAGGAGCGCTCATGCGGCCTTTGCTCCCACGATGAGCTCACCGATGCGCACCTCGGCGCCCGGCCCGTTCTCGACGATCCCGGCGATCCGGCCCTCGAAGAGGACCGCCACGCGATCCGAGAGGTCGACCAGCTCATCCAGGTCGGTCGAGATCACGATGGCCGCGCCGCCCCGAGCGGCAAGACGACGGATCCGCTCGCGAACCATCGCTGTCGTCCGGATGTCCAGTCCGTGCGTGGGCTTGTTGAAGACGACGACCTTCGGTTCGAAGGAGAGCTCGCGCGCGAGAAGCGCCTTCTGGATGTTGCCGCCGGACAGCTTGCCGATGCGCGTCTCCTCGGATCGGGTCCTGATGTCGAATTGCGCGATGAGTTCCCGGGCGGTCACATTGATCGCGACGCGGTCGATCATCCCCCTTCGCCAGAAGGGTGGGTCACCGATCCGCTTGAGGACGAGGTTCAGGCCGAGCGCGTACGACAGGACGACCCCCTCACCCAGCCGATCGTCAGTGACATAGCGAAGCCCGAGTCGCTGGCGGGCAGACACCGCCAACCTGTTGATCGGTGCGCCTGCCAGCCGGATCACGCCGCCTACCGACCGAACCTGGCCGGAGATGACGTTGGCGAGCGCCCGCTGGCCGTTGCCGTCCACGCCACCGATCCCGAGGATCTCTCCAGCGCGCACCGACAGGGTCACGCCGCTGATGCCATGCTGCCCGCGCTCCCCCGCGGCAGAGACGTCAGTGAGCTCCAGGAGCAGCTCGTCCGTGAGGTGCCGGCCGGTGCGCTGCCGTCGCAGATCCTCGCGGAGCTCCGCGATGTCCGCGACGGAAGCGGCCTCCTCCCCGAACATCGTCGCGACGATCAGCCGCTGGAGCTCGTGCGGCGATGACCCGGCGAGGACGTCCGGGCCGACCGTCCCGACGACGCGACCCTGCTTGAGGACGATCACCCGGTCGCCGATGGCGATGGCCTCATGGAGCTTGTGAGTGATGAAGATGATCGCCATGCCGGTGGTCTTGAGCTGGACGAGGACCTTCTGGAGCTCGGCGATTCCCTGAGGCGTCAGCATCGACGTCGGCTCGTCGAGGATCAGGACCCGCGATCCCTTCCAGAGCGCCTTCATGATCTCGACGTGCTGCTGCTGTCCGAGCGCGAGCGATCCTGTCATCGCATCGGGATCGACGGTGATGCCGAGGGTTCCCGCAAGGTCACGCAGCCTGACACGTGCGGACCGCTCGTTAAGAACGAGGCCCGGATTGGATCCGAGCATCAGGTTCTCGAGGACGGATAACGTCGGGATCAGGCTCAGGTGCTGGTAGACCATGCCGATCCCAAGGTCCCGTCCGTGCCGGGGTGAATCGATCGTGACATCACGACCGTCGACCCGGATGTGGCCACTGTCTGGTCGATACAGGCCGGACAGGATGCTCATCAGCGTCGACTTGCCGGCGCCGTTCTCGCCAAGGAGACAGAGCACCTCGCCAGGCATCGCGGCAAGGCTGATCCGATCGTTCGCGATGACGCCTGGGAATGTCTTCGTGATCCCGATGAGCTCGACCGCGGGGGTGGCCCCCGCGGTCGAGTGGGCCGACGTGACCGGCGGCAGGTCAACCACAAAGCATCTGACGATGCAGGCTTTGTGCGTCGCGGCCGCCGGTCACGTGACTACTTGCCCGAGATGAGCTTGTCGACGTCCACCTGCTTGGGCGTGAGCGGCACCGTGATGCTGCCGCTCTTGATGCCCGCAAGCGCCGCCTGGACTGCCGCCCATGCGTCCGCCGAGACGTTGGGCGTCTGGAGCAGGGAGATGCCACCGTTCGCGACATCAAGCGTGTAGCCATGGTTCCCGAACGTGCCTGCGTTGATGTCCGCGATGGCCTGTTCGAAGATTCCCGTGAAATTCCACAGGACCGACGAGAGGAGCACGCCCTTTGGATCGACCGTCGTCTTGTCGCCGATCACGTCGATGAACCAGACCTTGGTCGCGCCGGCCGGGGGCGTCGCGGTCTCGACCGCTTGAAGCATGCCGAAGGAGGCGCCATCGCCCATGCCGAAGATGATGTCAGCGCCACCGGAGATCAGCGTCGCGGTGACTCGCTTGCCGCCCGCAGCGTCGGCATAGCCCGCCTGGCCGATCTGAGCCTGCAAGAACTTGATGCTCGGATTGACGGACCTGGCACCGGCGACGAATCCTCCGGCCTGCTTGTGCCAGTTGGTGTCGTCCGCGGAGATCACGATGCCCAGGGTGCCTGTCTTCGTCGTCTTCGCCGCGAGGACACCCGCCAGGTACGCGCCTTGCTGGCTGTTCGTCTCGATGTCGGCCACGAGTCCTGGTTTGTTGGCGGTCGGATCGTCGTAGATGACGACCGGCACCTTGTTCGCCACCGCGAACTGTGGGGCGGCGGTGTTGTAGCCACTTGCCTGGGCGATGATGAACTGCGCGCCACCATCCGCGAGCTGCCGGAGGATCGGGCCCGGGTCGTTATACCCGGAGCCGTCAGCGACCTGGATCTTCGCGCCGATCGCCGCCGCGGCCGCCTTCGCGCCATCGACTCCCTGCTGATTCCAGCCGAAGTCGTTGGCCTTCTCCGGAGAGATGACCGCCATGTTCTGGATCTTGTTCGCCACGCTCGGGGCCGCGGACGGCGACCCACTCGGCGCTCCACTCAGCGCGACAGATGCGGCGACTGAGGCCGCGGTGCTCGGACTGGGGCTCGGGCTCGCGGCGGCCGAGCAGGCTCCCACGATGATCGAGAGTAGCCCCACGGTCGCGGCCCAAGTCGACAACTTGGAGTGGGTCGGTCGCCTACGCATTGCGCTCCTCCTCGTTCGGTTGATTAACTCGGATCCGACCTACGACGCAGGTCGGACGATCTACGGTTATGCGGCGCTGTGACTCGCCCACCTCCGCGCGGGTCGCGCCCTCATACTGCGACGGATTGCGGGACTGCATCGGCGAAGAACAGCCGTCGGCCGTTCTCACCGAGGACGCGGTCGACGAGCTCCGGCGAGAGGCCGCTGACGCGCACCTTCGCGAGCTCGACAGTCGGATGATGGAACGGCGCGTCTGAACCGTAGAGCACGCGATCCGGACCGAGGCGATCGACAGCCTCTAGAATCTTCGTATGCATCGGCATACCCGACGTCTCGAGGTAGACATTGGAGTGTCGCGCCGCGACATCGATCGCCCCGTTGATGTAGATGATGTTCCCGTGACCCATGTGGCCGAGGATGATCCGGGCCATCGGGTAGCGGATCACGAGCTCTTCGATGCTCCACGGGAGGGTGAAGATGGGGTGGCCGCAGTGGATCAAGGCTGGCAGCCCGCGTTCCACAAGGAGTTCGATGATCGGGTGGACCGCCGGGTCGTCGGGGTGGTATCCATCGAGGAGCGGGTGGAGCTTGACCCCGCGGAACTTCGACCCGGGCTCGTCGAGCAGTCGGCGCGCCTCGTCGACCGCACCGGGCATGCGCGGGTTTGCCCAGACGAGACCATAGACGCCCTGTGTCTCGCGAATGATTCCCCGGACGAGGCCGTTGTCGGGGTGGAAGACGAGGCCAGTCGCGATCGCGTGGTCGCGCATCAAAGACAGGAGTCCATCTCGGTCGAGGGAGACGTTGAAGAGCGGGAATCGGCCCACATGCATGTGGCAGTCCATGATCACCGCGTCCACCATGGTGCAGACCCAACCGCTCGACTGGCATGGGGACGATGGGCGGACCAGCGCGCGGTCTGCGGGACCGTGGGACCGCTCTTCACGACAGGCGCTCATGCATGGTGCCGCGTAGTATCGTGGGCCGCATGTTGACAGTCAACACGTGGAGGGTTCCCGTTCGGGAGACGCCCCTTGCCCTCCAGTTGATTCCTCTGGACCAGCACGAGGGGGGCTCGACGGATGGGTGACTTCGACAACAAGACACTCAGGGAACGCGTCTACGCGCACCTCAAGGAGGAGATCCTCGACAACCGGATCGCTCCGGGTTCGGTCCTGCAGGAAGTGCCGCTGGCCGAATCGCTGGGCGTGAGCCGCGGTCCGATCCGCGAAGCCCTGGGCAGCCTGGCGGCGGAAGGGCTCGTCACGATCACACCACGTCGGGGGGCTGTGGTCACGGCGCTCACGAAGCATGACTTCCTCGAGGCCTACCAGGTCAGGGAAGTGCTCGAGGCGCTGGCCGTCCGGCTGGCAGTCCCTCGCATGTCCGACGACGAGCTCGATGCACTCGAGGGTCCGATCGAGGAGATGCTGCGCTGCTCCGCTCGTGCGGACGACACGGGGTTCTTCGAGGCCAATGCCGCCTTCCACGAGGCGTTCGTGGTCGCTTCCGGGAACACCAAGCTCGTCGAGGTCTACCGCCGACTCATCGGACAGATGGGACCCTACCGACGACCGTCCGCATTGCTGCGGGGCAGTCTCGACCGATCGATCGCCGAGCACCAGGGGATCATGGACGCGGCTCGAGCACGAGATGGCGAGCGCGCTGCGTCGTTGGTGCTCGACCACATCCGCATCCCGCAGAGGCGGCTCGAGAGCCTGTCCGAAGAGGAATTCGCCGAGGAGAACCTGCTGAGGTTTCAGCAGGCGTCGCCACGACCGAGCGCCGGAATCGACGCTTCCGGGATCTCGATCCCGGAAGGCTGACCGTCACTGTGGCAGACGCCGGCGTTATTCTGCTGCGCCCCGCCAGCAGCTCGAGCACGGCCAGCCTGCGCGTTTCGGGTTCACCTTGTGAGAGCTCTTCGTTACAGACGATGTCTTCTCGTCGAGCAGCCCCCGGCGCATACTGGGCGTCCTCGCGTTGGGTCGATGTTCCTGCCCTCAGAGCGGCCCGGACGCACTTCCCAAAAGAGCGGCAGCCGCGATGGAACGGCACGGCGTCATCCCTCCGATCGCGGCCCATATCGAGAAGTAGGCGGTCTCGCCTCATCCGTTCACACCGTCCCGGCACCGGGTCAGCATCTCAGCCGGTCGGGGATCAACAAGGAGACGACGTGAACCTCAACAGCATCCTCATCGGATCCGCGGATCCGCAGCGGCTGAAGGACTACTACACGAAACTTTTCGGGACGCCCGGCTGGAACGAAGGCGGGTATAGCGGTTGGCAGATCGGCACCGGCTTCGTCACCGTCGGTCCGCATGATCAGGTCAAGGGCCGCAACACGCAGCCGGGAAGGCTGATCTGGAACATCGAGAGTATCGACGTGAAGGGCGACTTCGAACGGCTCAAGGCCGCCGGGGCAACGGTGGTCCGGGAGCCCTACCAGCCGGGTGAGGCGCCCGAAGCGTGGATCGCTACGTTCTCCGATCCCGACGACAACTACTTCCAGCTCCTCAGTCCGATGATGTAGTCGCTCGGTCGGTCGTGACCGCTGGCCGGTTCACGCGGGACCGCTGGTCCGGACTGGTGACGAGCTCCGGCACGACTAGCCTCACACGACCTGCGGCACCAGCGTGCGCGCCAGGAGCACATGCTCGATCGCGGCGGCCAGGGCGTCGACATCTGACTCCGTCGCGATCGCCGGGATCGCGCCCATCCCACGGGGCGCCACGTAGAACCCCGCGAGCAGCAGGCCGAGGAAGAGCTCCGGCACGCCACCGACACCGGTCGCGACGGCGGAGACGCCCTCGCCCGACCAGACCTGGAAGAGCGATCCGACGACGGCGATCCGAGCGTCGAGGCCGTCGCGCCCGATCGCCCCGGCGACCTTCGCGCGGAGGCGCTCGCCGAGAGCATCGAGCCGCGCGAACACGTCCGGGGTGAGCTCGCGGAGGGTGGCGAGACCCGCCGCCGCGGCTACCGGGTTGCCGTTGAACGTGCCGCCGTGGCTGAGCGAGCCGGCGCGCCGGGCGTCGAAGAGGTCCATGACGTCGGCCCGGCCGCCGAACGCCGCGAGGGCGTAGCCGCCACCGATGATCTTGCCGAGCGTCGTGAGGTCAGGGCGCACGCCGAATGCACCCTGGGCGCCGTGTGGGCCCACCCGGAACGCGATGATCTCGTCGAAGATGAGCAGAGCGCCGTGGCGGTCGGCGAAGGACCGCAGGAAGGCGAGGAAGGCGGGGCTCGCCGCGCGCACACCGCCTGCCCCCTGGACCGGCTCGATGATGATCGCCGCGAGGTCCCGCTCGCGACCGCGCAGGGCTCGTTCGATGCCCTCGGCGTCCTCCCATGGCAGCTCGACCACGAGTCCGGACAGCGCTGCGGGCACCCCGGGCGTACCGGCCATGACGCCGTCGTGGGTGCCGTGATACGAGCGCTCGAATGTCGCGACGAGCGGACGAGCGGTGAACGCGCGGGCCACCCGGATGGCGAACATCGTCGCCTCGGTGCCGGAGTTCGTGAACCGCACGCGCTCGAGCGATGGGAGCCGGCGGCGGAGCTCTTCGGCCAGCTCGATCTCGGTCTCCGTCGGCGCCGCGAAAGCGGAACCACGCCGCACCTGCGCCTCCACCGCCGCGACGACCACGGGATGGGCGTGCCCGAGGATGAGCGCGGTGTAGTTGCCGAGAAAGTCGCGATAGTTGTTGCCATCGACGTCGCGCAGGGTGAGCCCCTCGCCCGCCGCGATGTATGGCGGATAGGGCGCGCTGTAGACCGTCGTCCGGGTCGAGCCACCCGGGAGCGACCTCGCCGCCCGCTCGAACAGCTCGCGCGAGCGGGGCGTGCGCTCGAGGTAGGCATCGAGGAGTGCCATGACCCGGGACCCTCCGGTAGAGCGTTCCGTGATGGGCGGTCAGTGTGACACGCGAGCCAAAGCGCAGAACGATCCCTGACGACACGTGCAAGACCGACGTCCAGGGGACGATCGATCGAAGAGCGTCGGTTGGAAGTCCCAGTGGGCGGGCCGGTGTGTTCGATCGGGGAAAAGCGGTCGCCGGGATGGAAGATCCTCGGGGATCGCGGGAGGTGGCTGGTCGGTCAGCGGGGGAACGGGCTCCCGCCGCTGCCGGCGAAGACCGTCGCGGCGGTGACCACGAGGGTGAGGGCACTGATGGCGCAGGCGGCGAGGATCGAGACGAGGCGATGACGACGGGCGGACATCGGGGGCTCCTTTCGGTGGTCCGCCCACGGGACTCGACGGCATGGTAGGCTTCTCTCGTGCGCCAGTCAACTATTGCTAAACATCTGGCGGTGAGGGGGCCGATCAACCTCGCGGCTCGTCTCGGCGCGGAGATCCGTCGCCGTCGCGTTGACTCCGGCCTCACCCAGGCGGAGCTCGGCACCCCGCTCTCGCGAAGCTTCATCAGTTCCGTGGAGCACGGACGCGTGGTCCCATCGCTCGCCACGCTGACCCTCGTCGCCCACCGGCTCGGGATCGGCCTCGGAGCGCTCCTCGACGGGGTCGATGACCACTTGCCGGCCGTGTATAGTCCGACGCATGCCGACGACCCGACGCCGCGTGGTGGTGGATGATCGACCGCTCGCCCACGCCGTCGGCGGCCGGCTTCGGGCGCTCCGACTCAAGGCCGGCCTGACCCAGCAGCGGCTCGCCGGCGAGCGCTACACGAAGGCCTACGTGAGCGCCCTCGAGAACGGCCTCGCGAAGCCGTCCGTCGCCGCTCTCTCATATCTCGCCGCCCGGCTCGGCGTCGACCCCGCCGCGATCCTCAGCGACCGGGGCCGTCAATGGACGCGGCTCGAGGCGGACCTCCGATGCGCGGCGGGCGACTGGCAGGCGGCGGCAGACGCGTTCGAGGAGCTCCTCGGGATCGAGCGCAGCGCCGATGAACGGGCGGAACTCCTCGTCGGGCTCGCGGAGGCGTACGCCAGGCTCGACCGGCCTGGCGATGCCGCTGCCGCCGCGGCCGAAGCGGCGGACCTGTTCGGAAAGGCCGGCCGCGACGCCGAGGCGGCGACCGCCGAGTACTGGCTCGCCTGCGCCCACTACGAGGCGGAGAACGTGGGCCAGGCCCGGGCCATCCTGCAGGGCATCCTCGTCCGGGTCCGGGCCGGCCTCGCCGTGGCCCCGGATTTCCGGCTCCGCCTGCTCATGGCCCTCTCCTCGGCGGCCTCGCGCGAGGGTCGCCATGACGAGGCACTCGGCTACCTCTCCGAGGTCCGTGGACTTGCCGACGGGCTCGACGATCGACGGCGCGCGACGTACTTCTTCGATCTCGCCCTGAGCTATCGCGAGACGGGTGACATCGAGGCGGCGATCCGCACCGGCAGCGCGAGCCTCGCCCTCTTCCGGGCGATGGGAGCGGAAGCCGAGATGGGGGCCATGGAGAACGAGCTCGCGATGTCGTTCCTCGCGGTCGGGAACACCGCGCGTGCGCGGGCGATGGCCGAGCTGGCGCGAGGGCGATTCGAACACCTCGAGGATGTCCGGTGGCTGTCCCACGTCGGCGACACCGAGGCGCGGATCGCCCTCGCCGAAGGCGACGCGGATCGAGCCGCGGAGCTGGCCACGGATGCCCTCGATCGAGGGATCGCGTCGCACAACCGCGCAGCTGAGATCGACGCGCTCAGCACCCTCGCGAAGGCGCATGCGGCCCGCGGCGAGACCGATCTCGCGCTCGCAACCTGCGAGCGGGCGGCGGCCCGCGCCCGCGAGGACGGACGGCCGCGCCGGCTTCGGGAGATCCTCACCGAGTGGTCCGATCTCCTCGCCGCGAGTGGCCGGACCGATGACGCCCTCAAGGTGGCCCGCGAAGCGCTCCACGCGGGCGGCTGACCTCGCTTCGTCGAGCTGCCACTTCCGACCGCGGGAGTGGGCGCGTAGTCCAGTATTGCTATACTCCACGCGTGGACAACGACGCCACGAGGCTTCGCATCAGGCTTCGGCTCGCGCGATTCCGCCTCGAAGGGGCGAGCGTCCACGGCCCTGAGTGGGAAGCTGCGTCAGAACAGGTCGAGTCACTCGAGCGCGAACTCGCTGCTTCCCAGCGGGCGGGCGTCTCGCCGACCGACGCCGCTCCGACACTCCCACCTCATGTGCGGGGGGTCGCCCGGCGGACCCGATCTCGGAGATCGTCGGACATCTGACGGCAGAGAGGCGACCGCCGTTGGCTGACTCCGCCCCCTCGGGCCCCGGCGCCGGCCGGGGCCGCCCCTCGCGTACGCCAGACTTGTCACCATGGACCACCGCGACCACGTCAGGCTCCTC
>JADMIG010000031.1 GCA_015478725.1 Chloroflexota bacterium
GCTACCGGCGCGACCCGATCCTCCGCCCGCTCGACCACATCGAGACCCGCGACGCCCTGCTCGACCGGTCCGACCCGACGCACCCGCGCGAGGCGGAGTGGCCGACCGCCGAATTCATCGTCGGCAATCCGCCATTCCTCGGGGCGAAGCTCCTCCGTCGCGGGCTCGGCAACGAGTACGTCGAGGATCTCTTCTGGGTGTTCGGTGATCGGGTACCCGGGATGGCCGACCTCTGCGCCTATTGGCACGAGAAGGCGCGGGCGATGATCGCCACCCGACGAACCAAGCGGGCCGGCCTCCTCGCGACGCAGGGCATCCGCGGCGGTGGGAGTCGTCGAGTCCTCCAGCAGATCAAGCAGACAGGCGACTTGTTCTTCGCTCGTGCCGACGATCCGTGGGTTCTCTCCGGCGCGAATGTCCATATCAGCTTCGTCGGCCAGGACGACGGATCGGACCTTGAACGAACCCTCGACGGCCGACCGGTGGCGTCGATCAACCCTGACCTGACTTCAGGAATCGACCTGACCAAGGCGCGCCGGCTCCGCGAGAACGCTGGGATAGCTTTCATCGGCGACCAGAAGAGCGGTCCGTTCGAGATCACGGCGGAATTCGCGGCTCAGATGATGGCTTCTCCGAACCCCGACGGACGGTCGAACCGCGAGGTGCTCCGCCCGTGGGTGAACGGTGATGATCTGACGGGCCGCTCCCGCGGGATGTGGATCGTCGACTTCGGCGTCGACCGGTCAGAGGGCGATGCAGCCATGTACGAGGCGCCGTTCGAGTACGTCCGGCGGTTCGTGAAACCAGCGCGAGCGGGATCCGGGAGCGAGGGCCGGGAACCGCGCTGGTGGCTCCACGTGTGGCCGCGGCCCGAGTTCCGGTTGGCCATTCGCACCCAATCGCGGTACATCGCGACGCCGATGACCGCCAAGCACCGCCTGTTCGTCTGGCTTACGAGCGAGGTTCTGCCCCACAACGCCCTGGTCGTCTTTGCCCGCGACGACCACTACACGTTCGGCGTTCTCCACTCGCGCGTCCACGAGCTGTGGGCCCGAGGCACCGGGACCCAGCTGCGGGAGGTCGAGTCGGGCTTTCGCTACACCCCGACGACGACGTTCGAGACGTTCCCGTTCCCCCGTCCCACCGACGAACAGCGCGAGGCGATCGCGCTCGCCGCCCGGCGACTCGTCGAACTCCGCGACGGCTGGCTCAACCCGCCTGGTCTCAGCGATGAGGAACTCGCGCGGCGGACCCTCACGAACCTCTACAACGAGCGTCCGACCTGGCTCGCCAACGCCCACGCCGACCTCGATCGAGCGGTATTGGGCGCGTACGATTGGCCGGCCGATATCGCCGACGAGGAGATCCTCGGCCGCCTCCTCGCTCTCAACCTCGAACGCGAGCCAGCCTGAGAGAGCCGGCGCGGCTGTCGCGCAGCAGTCCCTCAGGCACCCGACATGATGGGAGGATCGTGTGATCTGTTGCTGGCGTTCAGTGGACGGTGAAGTTGACCGTGACGACCTCCCCGGTCGATAGGAACGTGAGGGTTGCCACGTAGGCCCCGACCGGGAACGGTCCGCGAGTCGTCACCTTGAAGTCGCCCCAGCTGTTCCGGGCGCCGTAGTCGATCGTCAGCGGGACGATCAGGTCGCGGCCGTTCGCCCTCACCGTGCAGACGACCCTGCCGGTGAGCCCGGCGCGGAGCGAGAAGACGACGTAGAGCTCACGGGTCGACGGCGGGAAGGTGTCCGTGAACGCCGTCGGGTCCGGGCCCGCCGTGGACCTGTCGGCGCGAGTCGCCATCTTGAACAGGCTGAAGGCGCTCGTGCCGCTCGGCGCCAGCGACCCGGGGGCCGTGCGGGGACCGGTCACGGTGAACGGCAGGACGACCGATTCTCCCGTGTTCACGAAGGTCAGCAGCTCGCGGTACTGACCGGGGATGAACCCGCCACGGTACGACAGCCTGAAGTACGCCCAGCGGGACCCTGTCGGATAGTCGAGCGTGGCCTCCTTCACCGTGAGGTCGCCGCTCTGCCATGTTCCCCGGACCTTGCCCGACGTCCCGGGGCGCAGCCGATACACGACGTAGATGAGCGGTGTCTCCGACGCGAAGGTCGTGGTGAAGGTCGACGGGTTGATGGCCTCCGCGGACGGGACGAGGACGGACGCGAGACCGGCGACCATGAACGGGCCCGGACCGCGGGTCGTGGCGGACGCGGCGGGGGACGTGACGGGCGCTTCGGTCGCCGGGGTCGCCGGGGCCGACGGCGGGCTGGCCGCCGCCGCTGATGTGCCCGGAGACGCCTGACTCGCGACCGGCCCGCTGCTCGAGCCACAGGCCGCGAAGAGGATCGCCATGATCAGGCTCCCGACCAGGGTTGAGCGCACTCGATCCCTCATCGCACGGACCGGCCGGACGATGCTGAGCCTGGGCCGGAGCCCCCGTCCGCAGTCAAGACGGGGGCTCGAGTTCCCGGATCGGGATGCCGGTCTAGTTCTCGCCGGTCTGCTGATTCTCGAGGTTTGCGGCGGCGCCAGCGGCGCCGGCGACGTCAGGGTCCGCCCAGCCGACGGCGGCTCCGGCGACCTCCGTGCCCTCAACGCCCCCGGTGACCTCGGTGGTCTCAGCGACCCCACCGACCTCCTGGGCCTCAACTTGATCGACGCCCGGGATCGTGCCGGTCGTCGGGATGTTCGGAGTCGGCGACGGGTCGACCGCCATGGCAACCCCGGCTCCGCTGATGAGCAGGACGGCGAGCGCTGCGACCGCGGGCTCTCGAAGTCGTTTGATCATGTCCCGATCTCCTTGGTACGGGCCGGGTCCGCGGCCCGGCGTGCCTGTACTGTGCATCCCCGACCATGAAGCCTCGGTGAATCTCTGCCCGGTGTTCGATCTGCTCTCGAACCCGACGCCGCTGAGATGTCGCGGACGCGGACGCGGCTCCGGAGACCCGACTCCTGACGGCTCTCGACCCGATAGCGGGCGACGGCGGCCGATGGATCGGCGACGATGCCGGCGGCGTTCGCGCCGAAGACGCCGGTGTGGGAGCCACGGCGTAGCATCGTGCCGACATGGAGTTCCCTATCCGCATCCAACCGGGGCTGCGGCCGATCCTGCTCCTCTTCGGCGTGAGCGCGAGGAGCGCGGCCGTCGCGCTCGATGGCGACCGGCTCATGGTGCGCTTCGGGTTCTTCCGCGCCGAGACATCGCTCGCCAACATCGCGCGCTGGGACATCACGGGGCCCTACCGCTGGTGGCGCGCGGTGGGGGTCAGACGGACCATCGGGACGCACGACCTGTCCTTCGGCGGGAGCGCCCACGGCGGTGTCTGCCTCCACTTCCGCGAGCCGGTGCGGGTCGGCGTCTTCCGGGTCACCGATCTCTATGTGACCGTCGATGACCTCGAACGGTTGGGAGCTGTCCTGACTGACCACGGGATCGCGGGACAGGATCTCCGCACCCGGCGCTGACTCGGGGCGCTGGACCCCCGGCCGCCACCTGCTCGCGCTTATGGGGATGGTAGGGTGGTTGAGGCGAAGGGGGCCGTTCAGCACGAATGAAGCGGCTGCGGCGGACCGGGGCCGTTGCTCCTGAACCTGTACGGTCGGCGTTCGTGGACTGAGCTTGGAGTCCGGGACAGGAGGCGCGCGATGGGCGAGAAGGGGCTCGGGACGGACCCGGGTGTTGTCGGGGCAGGGGCGTCGGACGTGGGCGTTGTCGGGGGGATGGTGCCGGGCGGGGCCATCATCTCGGCGGTGCCCGGCGCAGGGCTACCTGGCGGAGGGGCAAGTTCCGCCGCGTACGCGCGCGGTGGAGTCGGCGACGCATCGTCGGGCGCCCGAGCCAAGGGCATCATCCGTTCGATTCCGACTCCGCCAGGCGGTGGCACCGGCGGCACCCTCGATCGCAAACCGGGCGACGCGGATCCGCTGGGCGGCCCGGGCATCGTCGGGACGGGGGCGCCGAACCCGGGCATTGTGGCCGCGGACCTCAACGCTGACGGCGCGGCGGATCGCACGACGGCAGACGACACATGGGAACCTGGCGCCGGAGTCGGCGAAGCACCTTCGGAGGCCGGGGGACTCGGCGGAAAGGCTGGGACTCTGACCGTCTCTGGCACCCCCGGCGGCACCGCCGTCGGCCGCGGGATCGGGAGTCCCACCGGAGGCTCAGCGGATCGCGGGGCGGTGAAGACCATCGAAGGCCTCGAACACGAACACGAAGTCGTCGAGTACCACGACGCGGAAGAGGGCTGAGCCGGGACCCCGGGCGCGATCGCAGCGCTGAAGCCGGATATGGAAGCCCGCTCCCTCGAGATCCCCTTCGCCGGTTCGTCGGACGACCCGGTGGGCGACCACGCCGGCGGGCCGGCCTCGATCTCTGGCGTCGAACAGGAGTACGCGGTCTGGCGTGACGGCGGACCGGTCCCGTTCGCGCTCCTGCTCGGCAGGGTTCTGTCCCGGTCTTCGGCACGGGGCTTCGGCGAGGATCCGCTGGCCCGTGTCCGCAGCGGTGGCGCGGTGTGGACGGCCGACGGGCCGCATGCAGAGATCGCCACCCCGCCCCGACGCCTGACAGTGGGGATCGCCGGGCGGTTGGCCGACGACGCCCTGCACGAACGGGAGATGCTCCTCCGCCGGCTCCGGCTCGTGGGCGCGGCGGATGGCTCCCGTCTCGAGCTGCGCGGGTACTCGACCCACATCAACGCCTTCTGCCGGGCAGTCGATCCATGGGCCGTCGTCCGCCGCTTCGCCGTGCTCCACGCACCGGCGGTCATGCTCCTCGCGGACCGGCGCGATTCGCCCGGGCTGCTTGTCCGGCCCCGACCCGACCGCCTGGAGGTCGGCACCGAGTACCTGGAGTCGCGTGACGATCTTGCGGCCGTGGCCCTGGTCGTCCTGGCCGCCACCATCGAATGCTGGGAGGCTCTCGCCGGACGGCGCGCCCCTGACGGGGACCGGGGCGCCGGTTCGCTCAGAGCGCTGGACTCACGGGCGTTCCAGTCCACCTGGCAGCGACCGGGCACGTTCATCGATCGGGCGGCCTTCGGAGACGACCTGTACCGCGCCGGACGGGATGCCCGGCTCCGCCGTGCCGACGGCGGCATGGAGCGGGCCGGATCGCGGCTGGACGCCACGTGGGCCCGGCTGCGCCCGATCGCCTCCGCGTTCGCCACGGAGGCGGAGCTGGCGTCCGTCGATGTGCGGGTCGACGGAACGGTCCCCCTCCTGATCGAGCGATCCGCCCCGCTCGAGCCCCTGGTGCGCCGTGGGCACCGGGTGCCGGGCGCGTCCCCGGGACCGAATGTGGAGCTCCTCCGGCCGATGCGTCACGGGGCGCTCCGGGTGCAGCCCGAGGCGCTCGACTGGGACGTGTCCCTGCTTCGGATCAGCCACCCCGCCGGCGTCACCTACGCCCGAGTCCCTCGCGACGACTCGGCCCGCTTTGCCGCGCTGGTCCGAACCGGGGCCCTTGCACCGGCCCTCGCGGCGCGGGCGGCGCTCGGCCGTCCGCCGAGGGTGACGAGCCCGGAGGAACGCACGCCGGGTCTGTTCGATCTGGTCGCCCAAACGGCGGGCGATGTCCCGCCGCCGGGTGCCTCGGTTGCTGGGAGCCCGGCGGCGTCCGCGGAGAACCCAGCCACCCGCCCCGCTCGCAAGGCGACGGTCCCGCCGCCGGTTCCCACGTCGAAGTCGATGAAACGCCGCGGCGCGCCGCTGGGCGCGATCGTCGCCATCGGGGTGGCGCTGCTCGTGGTCTTCGGTCTGGTGCTGGCCGGCGGGCGGCTGACCAGCCAACGTGCACCGGACGGGCTGGGCTCGCCCACCGCAGCCACGTCGCCGGACCCGTCGGCCAGCCAATCGCCTGCCGCCACGCCGTGCGGCGCGCCTGCGGCAGGTGGCCAGTCCTGCCCAGCCGGATCGGCCGCCTCATCGGCAAGTGCGTGCCCGGCCGGAGTCGCGTGTGCGCCCGGGTCGCCGCTGCACACGCAGACAACGTGCCCGGCCGGAGTCGCGTGCAGCCCGGGAGCCTCACCTTCCCTGAGCCCGTCCGCGCGGCCGACCCCACGGCCGACGCCATCGGTCACGCCGTCCCCGACGCCAGGGCCGACGGCCGCGCCGCCCAGCCAATCACCGCCCGCACCGTCGTGTGTCCCGGCCACCGGCCAATGCGGACCGTCGCCGTCGCCCGCGCCCTCGCCCTCGCCGTCGCCCTCGCCCTCGCCATGCGGGCTGGGACTGCCCTGCCCCTGACCGGGCGCCGCGGCTTCCTTGTCGAGCCCTTGCGAAAGAGCGGACAATGGCCCTGCGCCACACTCAGAACCAGACGGGAACCGTCGTCGGCTCGGAGGAGCCGACGTGTCTGCCGTCCCCACCATCCGAAAGTTGGAGCCTTCCTGCCTTGCGCGACATGATCAGAAAGGCCGCGAGTCTTGGTCTCGCGGCGACGCTCCTCGCCACGCTCGGGGCGGCGATCGCGGCCGCGCCGGCGCTCGCGTCGACTTCCGTGACGTCCGCCGGCTCGATGTCGCCCGGGACGACCTCGGTCGGGACAGCCTCCTTCACCCTGACCGAGAACAGCGTCAACGGGTTCCCGAACGCGAGCGGAACCGTCACCGTGACGATCACCGACAGCGCGAGCGCCTCGACGGTCCATTTCTCGGGCACGCCCGTGCTCTCGGCGCCGGGGTCGCTCGGCGCGACCGTGGCGCTCGGTCCGGCCGGAACGTCCTTCACGGTCACGACCCGCGGTGCCGACAACCTCAACATCGAGCCGATCACGGTCTCCGGCCTTCGGATCTCGGCGGACGCTGGAGCGGCGCTCGGTCCGATCAAGGCGGCGATGAGCGGTTCGCTCGTCGGCGGGATCATCTCGCCCACGACGACCGCCACCGGGATCGCGCAGACGTCCGTCGCCGTCGGATCGACGGGCGGCGTCGTCGTCAACGTCAGCTCCCCGTGCGGCTTCGCGTCGACCGGTGGCCTGAACGGCAACGTGACGTTCTCCGACGTCGCTGACTCGCGCGCGCTCACCGGGGCCACCGCACTTGCCGGCGGCCAGCAGACGCTGACGATCGGTGGCGGTGGGTCGATCCATGCGATCGGCACGACCATCACGCAGATGGTCGCCGACTGCCTCGGCGTCAATCTCGCGAGCCCGGGGACGGTGGGATCCGGTCCGACCCAGCACCTCGCCTTCATCGGGCAGCCGGGTGGCGGAACAGCCGGGGTCGTCTGGGCCGTGCAGCCCGTCGTCGCCGTGCAGAACGCCCTCAACATGGTCGCCACCGGCGACAGCTCGACCTTCGTGACGCTGTCCATCGGGACGAACCCGGCGGGCGGGACGCTGTCGTGCACGAGCGGCCTCAGCCGGACGGTCGTCAACGGCGTCGCCACGTTCTTCGGCTGCTCGATCAGCATCGGCTCCCCGAGCGCCTACACGCTGACCGCGACCAGCAACCCCGCCTGGAGCCCGGCCACGAGCTCGGCGTTCCTGGTGGCGGCGACCCAGCACCTCGCCTTCATCGGGCAGCCGGGTGGCGGAACAGCCGGGGTCGTCTGGGCCGTGCAGCCCGTCGTCGCCGTGCAGAACGCCCTCAACATGGTCGCCACCGGCGACAGCTCGACCTTCGTGACGCTGTCCATCGGGACGAACCCGGCGGGCGGGACGCTGTCGTGCACGAGCGGCCTCAGCCGGACGGTCGTCAACGGCGTCGCCACGTTCTTCGGCTGCTCGATCAGCATCGGCTCCCCGAGCGCCTACACGCTGACCGCGACGAGCAACCCCGCCTGGAGTCCGGCCACGAGCTCGGCGTTCCTGGTCAGTCAGTCGGCGCTCTCCGTGGTGCTCACGGACTCCATCGCGGCCGGCGTGAATCGCGGCACGATGGGCTTCGGGACGGTGAGCGTGGTGGTGCCGCGCGGTGGCTGGATCACCCTCCTCGGGACGACGAGCCCGAACCTCGCCGGATCGCTGGTCCAGGTCTGGACGAGGACGAAGACGGGCGCCTGGCACGTCCTGACGTCACGACTCGCGGCCGCCGACGGAACGATCCACTATTTCGCCCGCGTCAACGGCTGGACCGCCTATCAGCTCAAGTTCGCCGGCGACAGCAGCCATTCCGCGGCGGCGAGTCACGGGAGGATCGCGACGAGCCGCACGTAGCGGCTGTCCAACCTGTCAAGCGAACGTCGTTCAGCCCGCTGGCGCCGATTCGCGCGTCGGCGGCAGGTCCAACTGGATCAGCAGGCCCAGCTGGTCAGGCACGCCCCAGTGCTCCACGATCTTTCCGGCCTTGAGCCGGACGACATCGATGACGTCGATCTCCATCGGCCTGCCGGTGGGCGGATGGCCCATGACCGAGCCGGTGTTCACGCCGCGCGCCCGGTTGCGCGCCCACACCATGTCGCCATCGGCGGTGAGGTCCTCGATCACGAGCTTGAAGTCGGAGAACCAGCGATGGAGCGTTCGGATCGTGTCCTCCACGCCGGCCACGCCCGGCCTCGAGCCGCGCTGATGTTCGACGCAGTCGGGTGAGACGACCTCCGCCACGACGCTGAGGTCGCCGCGGGTGAACCCGACGTCGATGAGCTTGCGGAACGCTGCGACGTTCTGTTCGGTGGTCATGCCAACCTCCTGTTTTGCATAGAGTGCTGCTCTATTGGAATAGAGTGATACTCTATCGACATGCCGGATGTCAAGGACTACGTGACGACGTCGCTGCGCGAGGAGCGGGCAGCTGTCACGCGCGGCCGCATCACCAATGCGGCCCGACAGCTCTTCCGGTCCCAGGGCTACGGCGCCACGACGCTGACTGCTGTCGCCTGGGAGGCCGGCGTCGCCGTTCAGACGATCTACGCCGTCTACCGCTCGAAACCGGGCATCCTGCGCGCGCTCCGCGAGAGCGTCCTGAACCAACCCGAGGCAGAGGCGTTGTTCGAGGAGGCGCTACGGGCGCGACATGGGGACCGAGCGCTCGAGCTGTTCGCCCGTTCCATCCGGCGGCGCTGGGAGTACGGCGCCGACATCGTCGTGATCCACCGCGACGCGGCCACGGCCGACCGGGCCGTTCGGGCAGAAGTCGACCGGATCCTCACGATCCGCCGAGCGGGCCTCGGCAGGCTCGCCCGCTCACTCGACGGCGAGCTCTGCGCCGACGTCGACGTGGAGCGTGCGACCGCGATCCTCGATGCGCTGACGTTGCCGGAGGTCTATCTCGAGCTCGTGGACGTCCAGGGCTGGACGGCGGACGGGTTCGAGGTCTGGCTGCGGCGGTTGCTCAGACAGCAGTTGATCGAATGAGCGACGACGCGCTGTCCTGAGCCAAACAGGGGGGACCGCCGAGTGTGGTGGTACCGTGGGGCCGTGGCACCACGGCACCTGCGCTTCGCCCTTCGCGACGTCACGTTCGCGGGGGTTGCGGTACCCGGCGCGACGATGGACTGTTGGCAGGACGCCAACGGACAGGCGCAGTGGAGCGTGCGGGTGGTGACCAGATCGATGCCGCCGGTCGACGACGGCGAGCTGGTTGGCCGAACTGCCGACGGGCGCATCGTGTCGGGTCATGTCCTCGTCGCCGATCGGCAGGTCGGCCTGAGCGGCCGACGGGAGATGCTCGTCGTGTTCCACGGCTCGGGCCACCTGAGCGGTCTCGAGGACCTGCCTCTCTGAGCTGAGCCGCGGATCCTGGCGCTACCCGCCAGGTTCGACAGAGGCGGACACCGTGGGCTCGGCGGACCCGCCCGGTTGGCCGGATCCACCCGGTCCGCCGGATCCGCCCGATCCGCCGGAATCGGACGGCGAGGGCGAGGTGGCCGGTGCGCCGGAGGCGGGCGACGACGCGGCCGCGGTCGGAGCCGCCGATGGTGAGGCCGATCCGGAGGCGGCAGGAGTGCCGACGACGGGCGTCGATACGGCTGCCGGGGTCGATACGGTGGCAGGGGCGGAGAGGACGACGAACGCCACGCTCCCGATCGCGATCGCGAACAGGAGCGCGGCCGCGGCAACCTTCCATGTCATGGGCGAACTGCCTCCCGACGGTCATGGGCCACGAGCCTCCGCTGCCGGCGGCGGCGATGGTCCCAGCCCGTGGAGTGTCGTCCATCGATCGTGAATCGCACGTGAATGCAGAGGGTGCGGCGGGGGAACCGTCGACTCGCTTCGTCCGTCCGGGCCGGGTTATCCACATTCGGGCGTACCTGGAGCGCGATCGTGCCCTGGACCGGAGTGGGTCCGTGGACAACCCTCTTGTCGCCGAACGTGTCGCGACCTACCGTCGGTCCTGCCGGACATGGCCGCCGATGCCGTCCGCCTTCGCGAGACTGCCGACGCCGTCGGCCCTCCTCGCCACCCGTCTTCGGGGATTCCGTGCCGATCCGCCAGCTGAACCGCCGGGCCTTCCTCGCCCTCGCCGGGCAAGGGGTGCTCATGGGCCTCGGCGCGTCAGTCGTGCGCGCGGCCGGCATGACGCCCGTCTTCCACGGTCGGCGCGACGAGCGGGTCATCGCCCTCACGATCGACGACGGCTGGTCGCCGGGTAGGACGCGGGCGATCTTCGATGTCCTCCAGCGAGGGGCAGTCGCCGCGACCTTCTTCCCGTACGCCGAGGCCGCCGAGCTCGATCGCGGTCTCTGGCGGGCGATCGCCGACGCCGGGTATCCGATCGGCAACCACACCCAATCCCACCCGTTCATGACGACCCTCGGGCCCGATGCGCAGGCGGCCGAGCTCGTCGAGGCACGCTCGACGATCGAGACGATGACCGGGCAGCCGATGCTGGCGGTGTTCCGTCCGCCGTACGGGGACTACGATGCGGCGCTCCTCGCCCTGGCGGAGCGGACCGGCTTCCCGACGGTGCTCATGTGGGACACCTCGGCTGCCGACACCTCTCGCTGGGCGACGCCCGAGCAGCTCGTCGCCGCGGCGCTGCGCGGGCGGGCGGGCTCCGTGCTCCTCGCCCACGGTGGTCCGGCGTTGACGCCCCTCATCCTGCCGGCGGTGATCGCCCGCTATCGCGACCTCGGCTTCCGGTTCGTCAGCGTGCCCGACCTGCTCGGTCTGCCGGGGGCTCCCGTGCGGGCTTCGGTCCGTGTCACTATGCCGCCTCCGGTCCGTGGCCGGCGCCCCCTGTGAGCGGACCGACGATCAGGGGACGACGACGATCGTCCCCCGCATGCCGGCCTCGTAGTGGCCGGGGGCATGGCAGGCGAAGGCGAACGGCCCGGGCCCGTTGAAGGTGTAGGTCAGTGACTTCGTCTGCATCATCGCGATGTCGGCGACCTCGGGGGTTCCGGCCACGTTTGCCGCTACGTCGGCCGCCGCTCCGACCATGAACTCGTGGCTGGTCATCCCCATCGTCGTGACGTCGAAGGTGATCGTCTCGCCCTGCTTGACGGCGACGGCGGCGGGGTAGAAGCGGAGGGCGTCGCTCGCGAAGATCCGCACGACGCGAGGGGCGGAGGGTGTCCCCGCGACGAAGCCGGCTGCACCCGGATCGGGAGCCGAGCCGACACCGGCTGGACCGAAGCCCATCATCGCGCCGGGCCCGAAACCCCACGGGGAAGCCGGGCCGGGCTGTGGGCCGGATCCGGCACCGAGCGCCATGAGGATCAGCCCGGCGGCGGCGAGACCGACACCGAAGACGGGGAGTCGACGGTCGGTCATTGTCAGTACCCGAGCGCCTTCTTCGCCTGCTCGAACTCGGCCTGGGTGATCTCCCCGCGGGCGAACCGTTCGCGGAGGATGTCAAGCGCCGTCGTTCGCTCGGGCTCCCGGCCCGCACCGCCACGGCTCACGGCACCGACGGCCCACACGATCAGGACAACGAGGCCGACCATCAGGAGCAGGCCGCCGAGCATCCAGAGCCACCCGCCTCCGCCCCCATCGAAGCCATATCCCATCATCACGCACCTTCTTCTCGGTCGTTTGTCGCTGCTTCATCGCCGCGCTGCGCCTCAGTCTGACGACGTCGGCTCAAGCTGGCATCCGCCCGGAGTCAGGATTCGATCATGCCACTCGGCCCGTTCTTCAGAGGTCGTCTTCCGATCCCGTGTCGGTGACCGTCATCCGGGCGGCGTTCATCCGACGACCTGCGCAGATGGGAGGATCTCCTCGGGCGGCCGAGTCGCGCGGAACTAGCCGGACGGCGTCTCTCGTACCTCTCCTTCGTCCTCGCCGATCCACGCCTCCCGGCCCTCGCGGAAGGCGAGGAGCGAGATGCCGATGGCGAGGACAGCGTCAGCCCACCACCAGCCGAAGAGCGTCGTGAGCGCCAGGCCGATGAGGACCGTCCCGGCCAGTGCCCCGTCGACAAGGCTGAACCGACCATCGGCCACGACGGTCGCGCTGTCGAGTGCTCGTCCCACCCGGAGCTTGGCGATCCCAAGCCCCGTCATGACGACGACCGTCGAGGCCAGGAGGAGCATCCCAAGGGGCGAGGCTTCGGGCCGGTTCGCGACGCGCAGGGCGTTTCCGGCATCGAGGAGGACGTACACGGCGACGACGATGTAGGCGGCTCCGATCGCCTTCACCGCCCGTCGCTCTCGGCGGCGATCCGCACCCCGCAGCTCCCACACGACCACCGCCGATGCGAAGACCTCGACCGACGAATCGAGACCGAAGGCGACGAGGGCGACCGATCCGGCCAGGAGGCCCGCGATGAGGGCCGCAATGCCCTCGAGGACGTTCCACGCGATCGTGGCGTATTCGAGCCCGAAGGCACGGCGACGGAGCCGCCTCACCTCCGGCGACACGGCTCGGTCCACGGCTCCGTCATCGGTGGGCGATCTCCTCGAGGCGGCGGGTTCGCGCCTGCCTGGGACCCTCAGGCGCCGGCGGCGATGAGCATGAAGTCCGTCCCGAAGGCGACCACGAGGCCGATCAGGAGCGCCACGTTCGCCCAGCCAGGCGCGGACAGCCGGCGCGACACCGCGATCATCTCATTGAAAACGAAGATCAGGGCGCCCGCAGCGAGCCCGAGGAAGACGATCGACACGATCGGCGAGACGAACGAGTAGCCGAGGACCCCGCCGGCGAACGTGGGACCGCCGCCGATCAGACCGGTCAATGCGAGGAACGTCCAGGTCGGGCGCTCGCCCGAGGTGAGCGGCGCGGCGATCCCGAAGCCCTCGGTCGCGTTGTGGGCGGCGAAGCCCACGACGAGGAGGATCGCCAGCCCCGTGGCCCCGGTGGCGGCCGACTGGCCGATCGCGAGCCCCTCCGAGAAGTTGTGGAGGCCGAGACCGACGGCGGTCCCGAGAGCGATCTGGCGCGGGTCCGGCACGCCCGACCCGGCCGCCCGGAGCCGTCGAGTGACCCAGACGACCGAGAGGAGTCCGACCGAGACGCTGGCGGCGAGAGCGACGCCGTCGACGATGAACGTCGACGCCGGTCCCTCACCGACGCGCAGCGCCTTCAGGGCCGCCTCGACCGGCTCGACGGCCTGCGACAGGATGTCCCAGAGGAGGAAGAGGATGATCCCGGCGGCGGCAGTCGTCAGCGTGACCTGGGTGCGCACGGACAGGTTCCGCATCCGCCCTACGGGCAGTCCGAAGAAGATCGTCGCGCCGGCGAACGCGGCCAGCAGGACGGTCTGGGTGAAGGACATCGGGCTCGGCTCCTTGACTCGCTCGGCAGATGGGATGTCGGGGATCGTATCGGGGCTGCCGAAGCAGGTCAAGCGCGCTTGTAGTTGTAACGCAAGGCACCTTGTCGGTGACGGCGCAGCTGAACCGAGAGCGGAGCCGCCTCGACTCGACGCCGGGTGGCTCAGGGCCCCGGGACCCGTATGGGTACCTCGAGTGGTACGGAAGGTCCGCTTGTCATGCGTCCGTGCAGCGCCTACGGTCCGTCCCCGTTCGCCGCCGCACCTCGAGGTCCGCCGCAAGTCTCGTGAAGCGCCTGTCCATCGCTGCTGCCTGGCGTCCCGGGCTCCGGGCGCTCGTGCTCTCCGTCTCCGCAGTGCTCATCGCCGGCACCGCCCTCGCCGTCTCACTGAGCGTATCTGACCACCTCGCCCAGGCCGCGGTCGGCGAGTCGGTTCGGATCACCGAGGCCGTCGTCCGGGGCTACGTCGATCCATCCGTCCCGGCGGGCGGGTTCGCCAACCTCACGAGCGGCCAGGGCGCCGCGATCGACGCCGAGCTGAGCCGACTCGTCTCGGCAGGAAATATCCTGCGGATCAAGGTCTGGACGCCCAACGGTACGGTGGTCCTTTCCGACCTGCCCGCCCTGCGTGGCCGCCAGTTCCCCGTCGGGGCGGACCTCGGCCAGGCGCTCCAGGGCAACGTCGCGACCGATTTCTCGAACGGAACGGACGCCGAGAACGTCTTCGAACGAGGACTCGCGGAACGCTTCCTGTCGATCTACCTGCCGATCCGGGCACCGGGTGGCAGCGCGGTCGTCGGCGCATACGAGATCTACCAGGACGCCGCTCCGATCGAGGCAGCCATCGCGACGACCCGAGGGGACGTCCTCGTCATCGTCGGGGCGATGGCGCTCGGCCTGCTGGCGCTCCTGTTCGCGGCATTCTCCGGCGCATCACGGCTGCTCACCCGTCAGAACCGTCGGCTGCGCGACCAGACGCTGACCGAACGGCTCCTGACGGCGGACGTCCGTCGCAGCCAGGAGCGCTTCCGATCGCTCGTCCAGAACTCCGCCGACGTCAACATGGTCCTGCGGGCGGACGGAACGATCGACTATGAGAGCCCGGCCGTCGAGCGCGTCCTCGGCTACCGAGTCGAAGACCGGGTCGGTCGATCGTTTCTGGAGATCGTTCATCCCGACGACCGCGACTGGGGAGAGCAGCTGCTCGCCGATGTCGTGCGCTCACCGGGCGCTCAGCTGTCGGGCGAATTCCGGGCCCGCCACGCCGACGGATCCTGGCGCTCGATCGAGGCGGTGGCCAAGAACCTGCTCGACGACCCCGCGGTCGGGGGCGTCGTCGTCAACTACCGCGACATCACCATGCGAAAAGCCCTCGAGGACGAGCTCAGGCACCAGGCGTTCCACGATTCCCTGACCGGGTTGGCGAACCGGGCCCTCTTCGCTGACCGCCTCGACCATGCCCTCGCGCGAACGCGGCGGGACCGTCACCGGCTGGCCGTGCTGTTCGTCGACCTCGACGACTTCAAGAACGTCAACGACAGCCTCGGGCATGGCGAGGGCGACCAGCTGCTCGTGGCGGTGGCCGAGAGGTTGCGCGGCGGTCTGCGAGCAGGCGACACGATCGCACGGATGGGCGGAGACGAGTTCGCCGTCCTGGTCGAGGATCCGGCCGATGCGAACACGCCGGTCGACGTTGCCCAGCGACTGCTGACCGCGCTGCAGGCGCCATTCGAGCGCGGGGGCAAGGAATTGTTCGTCCATGCAAGCGTCGGCGTGGCGATCTCGACGTCCACCAAACAGACCGCCGACGAACTGCTGCGCAACGCGGACGTCTCGATGTACATGGCGAAGAGCAACGGCAAGAACAGAATCGAAGTCTTCGAGCCGCGTATGCATACTGCGGCCCTCGCTCGCCTCGCCCTCAAGGGAGACCTCGAGCGGGCCCTGGAGCGCGATGAGTTCTTCCTCCTCTACCAGCCGGTCATGGACCTCGGGACCCGGGACATGGTCGGGGTCGAGGCACTGCTGCGCTGGCATCATCCCGAACGCGGGGTCGTGGGTCCGACTGAATTCATTCCCCTCGCCGAGGAGACGGGCCTCATCATCCCGCTCGGACGCTGGGTGCTCGAGCAAGCCTGCCGCCAGGCGCAGTTGTGGGACGATGTGCCGGCCGCGACATCGCTGACGATGAACGTGAACGTGTCAGGACGTCAGGTCGCCGAGCACGGCTTCGTCGAGGAGGTGGCCCAGGTACTCGCGATCACTGGCCTCGATCCGGGTCGTCTGGTCCTCGAGTTCACCGAAGGCGTCCTCATGCAGGACACGGCGGCGACCAGGGTGAAGCTCAACGAGCTCAAGCAGCTCGGCGTTCGCCTCGCCATCGACGACTTCGGGACAGGCTATTCGTCCCTGAGCTACCTTCGCCTGTTCCCGATCGACGTGCTCAAGATCGACCGCTCGTTCGTGACGAGCATGTCCGTTGGCCCTGATCAGCGGGCGCTCGTGCGCTCGATCCTCAAGCTCAGCGAGACGCTCCACCTCGAAACCGTCGCCGAAGGCATCGAGGAGGCCGACCAGCTGGCCGACCTGGAGACCCTCGGCGCGGACCTCGGGCAGGGCTTCTTCTTCGCGGAGCCGATCAGTCCAGAGGCGATCTCCACCGTGCTCGCGACCCGGGGCGGCCACATCGATGGGGCTTCGGTCGCGCGCAACGTGGCGTGATCTTGGATCCCTGGCCCGAACCGCGATGGCGCCGCCGGTCGGCTCGCGGATCGCCGCCACGCCCTGCCGCGTTCATCCGACGACCTGCCCAGATGGGAGGATCTCCTCGGGCGGCCGAGTCGCGCGGAACAGGCGGAAGAGCAGCAGGTCGTAGGCGATCTTCAGCCCGCCGCCGATGAAGAACGGCAGGCTCGACAGTTCGGCGATCCCGATGAGCGGAGTCGCCAGGAGGGGCGCCGGCGCCGCGGCGACGCTCCGCATGACACCCGTGACGCCGACTGCTGCCGATCGCTCGTTCGGATCGACCACCGCGACGACGTACGACTGGCGGGCCGGCACGTCCATCTGGCTGAGGCTGAACCGCGCCAGCAGCACGAGCGCCGCCAGGGGGAGCGTCGGCATGAGCGGCATGACGATGAGGAGCACGTTCGCCGGCAGATGGGTGAAGACCATCGTCCGGATGAGCCCGATCCGGGCGGCCAGGCGGGCCGCCACGAGGGCCGACAGGCCGGCGAGGACATTCGCGACGAAGAAGATCGCGCCGAGCAGCTCCGGCGGGGCGCCGTAGCGCAGGGTGAACCAGTAGGCGACGAGGCTCTGGCTCACGAAGCCCCCGCCGAACGCGTCGATCCCGATGAGGCCCGACAGACGGAACACGGTGCGGCGGGACCGATGGAGGCCGAGCCGCGCGCCGATCGTGGGTGCACCGGAGGCGACGACCTCGATCGCCGGCGACAGCAGTCCGAAGACGAGCGCGAGCGCGAGCCCCACGGCGGCGTAGCCACCGACGACGGCCCGATAGCTGTCGAGCCTCGACACGCCGAGGTCCTGCAGCCCCGCGACGAGCAGGCCGGCCGCCAGCGAACCCGTGGCAGCGGCGAACGAGCCCGCAAGGCTGTACCAGCCGAAGATCCGGGTTCGTTCGTGGTCGGGCAGGATGTGGCTGAGCGACGCCTGTTCGACGGCCTGGAAGGGCCCCACCTCGCCGCCCGTCACGCTGATGACGCCGATCGTCGCGGCGAGCACGAGGACGAGGAACTCGTTCGACACGATGAACACGAGGCCGGCGATCGCCATGAGCCATGCGCCGATGCCGAGGACGCGGCGCCGACCGATCGCATCCGCTCGCGTGGTGAGCCACAGGCTGAGCGCAGCGTCCCCGACCAGGGTCAGCGTGAGGATCAGCCCGATGCGAAGGTCGTCGAGCCCGAGTGCGGCGAGGTACAGGACGAGGACCACGGACAGGAAGCCGTACCCGAACATCCGACACACCCGGGTCGCAAAGAGCAGGCGTCCATCGCGGCTCAGGACGGCGAGCGGCCGTCGAGTCATCGGGCGGTGTCGGCCACCTGCCGTTTCGCCCAGGCGAACAGTGCGTCGTAGACCGGCAGCTCGAGCTCGAGTTGCCGCTGGTCGTCAAGGCCGAGGAGCGCGAAGCCGTCGGCGATCGCCTCGAGACCCGCGGACTGCGGGGTGGCATCCGCATCCTGGGCGACATCCGCGCCGTGGACGATCCGCGCGAGCAGCGCGACGGCCGGGTCGTCGAGCCGGTATGCCTCGACGAGCGTCTCGAAGGAGCACTTTCCGTCGCGGTGGGTGTATCTGGCGCCGGGCGCATCGAAGCTCGTCGCCCCCTCGCGCTCCGCATAGGCGAGGACTTCGTCCGGCGGGAGATAGACGATCTCCGCGTCGGGGTCGATGAACCTGCGGATCAGCCACGGGCAGGCGATCCGATCGGTCTTCGGGTGCTCGCGGGTGACCCATCTCATGGCACGGTTCCTCCCTCAGGCCGGTTCGCGGCCGAGCACCTGGGCGCGTTGCTTGAACGCGTACAACCCGTCGAACAACGGACCACTGACCTCGAGCAACCGCTCGTCGTCGAGGGTCATCGAGAGGCCCCGGATGAGCACGTCGAGCCCGGCGGCCTCCGGTGCGTCATAGCGCTCGTCGCCGAGATCCGCGTCGTGGATCGCGTGGCCGATCTCGACGAGTGCCGGATCGGTGAGGGAGTAGTGGCGGAGGAACGTCTCGAAGCTGCAACCGCCCTCGTGGTGGGACAGCGCCGCTCCGCGCATGTCGAAGGGAGTGGCGTCGGTCGGCACCTCGTCGGGGTCGTCCACGAAGAGGAAGTCGGCCGCCGGATCGACGAATCGCCGGATGAGCCAGGCGCACGCGGCCCGATCCACCTGGCAACCGCGCCGCGTCGCCCACCTCACGAGGCCACCTCGATCGCGGCCCCGAGCGCCTCGACCGCTGCCCGGGCCCGGTTCGCCCGGTCCGTCGGGAAGTAGTCGCGAGAGGCGATCCGGCGGAGCTCCCGGCGGAGTCGGGCGAGGGTCCGGCGCCGGGTCGCGGCCGTCCCGACCGGGGCGATCGCCTCGGCGATGACGGCGTCGTACTCCGCTCGCACCGCCTCGACCATCTGCCGGGCGAGCGAGCGCTCGTGCGCCGTCGAGCCGGGCTCGGCGAGCCAGATGGTCGCTTCGCCATGATTCTCGACGATCTCCTCGGCGAGCCATTCGAGCTGCTCGCGGGTGCGGGCGTCGAGCGGTAGCGCGACCACGCCGTCCGCGACCTGGGCCACCCCGAGACGGCGGAGATGGCGCCACAGGGTGATCCGGGGCGTCGAGGGCTCGCGCGGCAGCCGGTAGGCCAGGAGGACCCAGCGCGTTCGGCGATCCACGGGCGTAGTCTAGCCGGAATCGAGCAACCGTGGTTACACGTGCGGAGCCGCTCGTGGTCGTGGCGGCGGGGATGGCCGGTCTGCTCATCCGGGGCGTCTGAGTCGTGCGATCGGATCCTCGTGCGGCCGTTGGAAGTACCGCCCGCGAAGCGACATTCGGGGGATGACTCGGGATCGTGCCGAGGCGCCATCGTGGGTGACCACAAGCGGAGGCCACATCGGTGCGCGCAGACCTGATCCGTGAGATCGACCGCGAGCGTGCCACGCGCGGAGAGCCGTCGAGGTCCCGCCGGTGATCGAGATCGTCGGACGGACGCTCCGACTCGTGTTCGGGGCGCGACCGTCGGCGCCCGTGCCCGAGGAACCGGTCGAGCCCACCGCGGCAGCGCCGATCCAGCCGGAGATCGAGTTTTCCGCCTACACGGAAGACTGTCGCCTCTTCGGCCACCTTCGGCTCGATGGCGAACGGCTCACGGACATGCTCAATGCGCTCGACGAGCTCGTCCTCGTCGGGGTCATGGTGGAGAGCCTGACGGACGATGTGACATTCGAGGTCGCCGAGCTGGCCATCTCCCGCGACGAACTTCTTGTGGTCGAGGCGAGCGGGCCGCGTGGCAACCCGAACCGCCGGGTGCGCGCTCGGCCATTCCCGATCGGCGTGCAGCTCGGGCCGTACCTCACCCGAGGGTATGTTCACGTCACCCCCGGCGCGGATCCGCTCCTCGCCATCCGCCGCAAGCGGCTGATGGTTCCGCTCACCGAGGCGACCATCGAATATCAGACCGGCGGGACCCGCGTCCAGCGACGGAGCTCGACGCTCATCTTCAACCGTGAGCTGGCCGACTGGATCCTGCCCACCGTCGACGAGGCGATCGAATTCCCGGATATTCCGATCTCAGCCGACTCGGGCGTGTTCGGGAAAGACTTCACCGGGCAGATTCTCCTCGAGCCCTGGACACCGGCCCGGGCCGGCTAGCCTGATCGCGCCGGTGAAGCAGCCGTCGGCATCGCTGTCCGCCCTTCGACGCCGTCGGGTGTCGACACGAAGCGACCGGACCGTCATCCTGACACGCACGATGCCCGGGACTGCGCCGCGCCCGGCGTCCTCGTCGGGGCCGGACGCGCAGACCATGAACGCGACCGAACGTGCGCTCCGCGCGAGCGAAGCGCGGTTCCGCGCCCTCTTCGAGCAGTCGGTCATCCCGATGACGACGCAGCGCGCCGGGGTGATCCTCGACGCCAACCGGGCCACGCTCGTCCTCCTCCGCTGCGACGATCCGGCGCTCCTGATCGGGCATCGCGGCATCGAGCGGGTCGCCCCCCATGCCCTTCCGGCCCTCCTTGAGCAGGCGAGCGACGACCCGGCCGGTCTCCTTCCTGCGGCCTACGAGACGATCGGGCTGCGCTTCGACGGCAGCGAGTTCCCCGTTTTCGTCCGGCGAACGCCGATCGATCTCCCCGACGGCCCGGCCGCGATGGGCTACTACACCGACCTCACGGAACAGAAGGTCGTCGAGCTGGAACGGGCGCGCCTGGTCTCGGCGATCGAGCAGACGGCCGACTCGATCTGGATGCAGGACCTGGACAACGTCGTCACGTACGTCAACGGGGCGTTCAGCCGCGCCTACGGCTATGCGCCGGGCGAGATCGTCGGTCGTTATGCGGGCATCGTCGACAGCGGCCGCTATGAGCCCGCATTCTTCCTGGAGCTCTGGGCGTCGGTGGCCTCTGGCAAGACCTGGACGGGCTCGATCGTCAACCGCCGCAAGGACGGCACGCTCTTCGAGGTCGAGGCCGTCATCTCCGGGATCCGCGACGCTGCCGGGCAACTCATCGGCTACATGCAGACCGACCGGGACGTCACCCGGGAGCGCGCTCTGGAGAGTGCCCTCGAGCGCGAGGCTCGCGAACGTCAGTCGATCGAATCCGCTCTCGCCCGGATCGATCCGGCGGCGACACCCGAGGAGATCGCCTCCGCAGCCTGCGCCGAGATCGTCGGGCTCTCCGACGTGGACTCGGCCTTCGTCGTGATCCTCGCACCGGATCACGCCACGATCCTGGCCGTGGAAGGGCGCCTCCTGGAGGTGATCGGCCTGGAGACGTCACTGCCGCGAGCTCGGGTCCTCTACCTGCGGGATCGGGCCCGGAGCGGGCCGTGGGTCGAACGCTGGCGGCCCCGTCCGGAGGATGGCGCGTACGGCACCCGGCTCACCGAATCGGGTGTCCACAGCTTCGCCTATGCTCCATTTCGGGGCGACGACAGCGCGATCGGGATCATCGGCGTCGCGGTCAACGAATCCGCGCGCGCCGAGCGGATCGTCGAGCGCCTGCCGTCCCTCGCGACGTTCGGCTCGATCGTCGGCGCCCTCATCGGACCCAGGATCGGCGCGCGGCATCACGCAGCCGCGGAGCGGGCGATCCTCAAGGCCGTCATCGACGCATCCGCATTCCGCCCGTTCTTCCAGCCGGTCGTGGACCTGCGCGACGGTTCGGTCGTCGGTCATGAGGCGCTGACCCGGTTCGCCGACGATCGGCCGCCGAACGTGGTGTTTGCGGACGCGGCGCGGGCCGGTGTCGGCATCGAGCTCGAGACGGCATGCCTCCGGGCATCGATCGACGGGAGCGAGGGGCTGCCGGCGGACACGTATCTCAGCCTCAACGCGTCACCCGAACTCGTCCTCTCGGGCAGCCTCCGCTGGCTCCTGAGCTCCGTCGCTCGACCGATCGTCCTCGAGATCACCGAGCACGTCGCGATCGACGACTACGAGGGACTGCGGCACGAACTCGGGAGCCTCGGGCCCACCGTCCGCCTCGCCGTCGACGACGCCGGTGCCGGGTACGCGAGCTTCCGCCACATCCTCGAGCTCTCGCCGGACTTCGTGAAGATCGACATCGGCCTCGTCCGGAATCTCGACGCGGAGCCGGCCCGCCAGGCGCTCATCGCGGGCATGGGCCATTTCGCGGGGAAGCGCGACCTGCATCTCATCGCCGAGGGGATCGAGACCCGCAAGGAGCTCGATGCGCTCCGGGCGCTCGCGGTGCCATATGGGCAGGGGTATCTGCTCGGTCGACCGCGGGATGGCGCGGCGTCCGGATCGTGGCCGGACCGCGTCGATCTGCCGGCGTTCCCGCGGCCATGACCGTCACCGCGCGCCGGGGACGTAGCATCTGAGGAGGGGTCCCGCGAGACGTGCCAGCCGACTGTTCGGAAGCCACCGCAACGCGAGCCGGAGGGCCGCATAGACGGCGACCGTGGCGACCGGCAGGCCCACGACCGGGACCGACAGCCCGATCGCGAGGAGCGGGTTCATGATCGGGATCGCCGCCGCGCCGGCATACCAGCCGTTGATCGGGACCGCGACGATCGTCGCCAGCCAGCCAGCCTCGCGAAGGTCGACGGTCGCCAGCGCGAGGACGGAGGCCACGCCGACGGCGAGGGCAACTGGGGAGCCGCCGGTCGAGCCGCCGCGGGATTCGAGCGCGTAGCGGGCGAGGATCGTCGGGAGGTCGTCGAGGAACGTTCCGAGCGGGAGGATCACGACGAGCGCGAGCGCGAGGAGGATCGTCAGCGCCACCGCGCGCCAGCGTCGCTCACCGAGGAGGATGTAGCCCGCCTGCGGCCGGAGCATGAGCCCGAGCGGGGCGGCGCCGGCGACGATGAGGGCGAGGGTCACGATGGCCGGGTTCCCATTCAGGGTTCCCTGGATGAGCGGCGGGAACGCGAGCCATGCCCACGAGAGTCCGGCGCGGCGGACGAGGTACGCGGACGCGACGACGTCGAGGCCGATCCACAGCGCGGCGAACCACGCCGGCGAGAGGATCGTGAACGGCGCGATGAAGGGCAGTGCCCACGGCAGGGCGGCGTAGTGCAGGGTGTGGAACGAGGCGCTCCATGGATTGGTCCCGTTCAGCCATGCCACCGTCCCGCTGTAGTAGACGTGGGCATCGATGCCGAGCGCGGACGCGTGATACAGGAAGGATCGGCTGGCAAGATAGATCGCCCCGCCGACGATGAACGGCACCGGCAGCCATCGAGCGAGCTGAGACCACACCGGCCATCTCGTCACGGCGCGGTGGCCGCCGCACCATTCACGGGAACGTCGTCCGCAGCGACGCGACCCGCTCGCGGAGCGTCGGCTGGGGGCCGGGCCGGGCAGGGACGTGCCATGGCGCGAGCGCGGCGAGGAGGAACACGAAGTTTCCGGTGAGGACGACCGGCGAGCTGTAGATGATGACGAGGATCGCCGCGAGGAAGGAGACCCGAGGGCGGTCCCGGGTGAGCGCGACGACCACGAAGCCGACGACGACCGCGACCATCGTCCCGGGCTCCGCCGCGTGGACGTTGACGTGGAACCACGTGTGGAGCATCCCCGGGATGCTCAGCGGCGTCGGCGACACGCCGGCCCCGAGGGCGAACCGGATGAACGCGAGATTCGCGTCCAGCCCGGCGCCGACGAGCCCGACGAGGCCGAGGACGACGCCTGTTGCGATGAACGCCTCGACGGCCCGCCAGTCGCGCCGGACGACGAGCCACCAGCCGAGCGCGAGCGGGCCGAGCTTGAGGACGGTGGCGAGGGCGGCGGCCGCACCCGCCAGGCGCGACCGGCCCTGGCTGGCGGCCCACCACACGACGACCGCGAGCGCCGTGATGATGCCGTTGAGGTTCCCTGACAGCGCCGCGATCGAGAGCGGCGACTGGAAGCCGGGCATCTGGTACGGGATCCGGAGGACCAGCGCGACCGGCCAGCCGAGAGCGAGGACGATGACGAGGCCGGCGAGCGTGATCCGGTCGCCGGCGGCCGCGAACCAGATGGCGAGCCCGATGACGACCGCGAGGCACGCCGCCCACCAGGCGGTCATCGATCCCTCGCCGAGGGCGGCGAGTGGCCGCCAGATGACGGCGATGAGGGGCGGCGAGAGGAGCGGTGCCGGGAAGAGACCCGGATAGCCCGGGACCGGGCGATCGCCGAAGCGCAGCGGACCGTACAGGTCATGGCCGGCGTTGAGCCGCTGGCCCGCGGCGAAGTAGTTCGACGGATCGCTCCCGATGATCGTCGGGTGGAGAAGGTTGGGCAGGTGGATCGTCCCCGTCACCCACAGCTCGCCGAAGATGGCGGCGATGATGGCGAGGCGGACGAGCACGATCGCTCCCGATGCCGCGCCACCCGGGCGCCAACCGTCAGACACCATCCGGCCGGTCGCGCCACGTGCCGTCGGGGTCCTCGGCCGCGGTCCGGAACATCCCGTGGAACAGTGAGACATCCTCCGATGCCGGGTCCCACACCCGGCCGTGCCGGGCACCCGCCGCGGCGGCGACACGATAGCGAAGGTCGGGCCGATGCGTCGACCACGAAGCGCGGGGCGAAGGCCGGTGAAGGAACCATGGCCGAAACCTCATCGACGCGGCATCGTCTTTCAGGTTCCCCTCAGCGAAGCTCCGGACACTGGGGGTGCACAACCCACGGCGATGCGAGGCTGTTCACCCATGACCCCCGTTCCGCGACTCACCCATCGGGTGGCGGTCCCGCGGACGTGGCCCATCCGGGCCGTCGACCTTGCCGCCCTCGTCCTCGGCAACGGCGCTGTCATCGTCGCGATGTGGGTCCGCCACGGCGGACTCGCCGAGCTGGGGAGCGTGGCCGGGGCCATCACCGCCGCCGGAGAGATCGCCGCGCTCATCGGTACCTACGCCGTCCTCCTCGGGCTCGTCCTCATGTCCCGCTCACCGTGGCTCGATCAGGTCTTCGGTCCGGATCGACTCGCGGCCATCCATCGATGGCTCGGCTTCGCCGCCGTCTGGCTCATCGCCGCCCACGGACTGCTCACGACCGTGGGCTGGGGCATGGCTGACGGTCGATCCGTCGTCGATGAGGCGTGGACGCTCCTCACGACGTACCCGTACATCCTCATGACGACCGTGGGGATGGGGTTGTTCATCGCCGTTGCCGTCGCATCCATGCGGGCCGCCCGGCAGCATCTCTCGTACGAGACCTGGCACGGGATCCACCTCTATGCCTACCTTGCGATCGCCCTGACGTTCGCCCACGAGATCGTGCTCGGGACGGACTTCGCCACCGATCCGGTCGCCCGCATCTACTGGTCGGTGCTCTATGCCGTCGTCATCGGGCTCATCGTCATGTTCCGGTTCGGTGCGCCGGTCCGGCTGTCCCTCCGCCACCAACTCCGAGTCGCGAACGTCGTGCGGGAGGCGCCCGGCGTGGTTTCCGTGTACATGACCGGCCGCGACCTCCACGCTCTCGCCGTCCGCGCCGGGCAGTACTTCCAATGGCGATTCCTCGCCCGCGACGGCTGGTGGCGAGCCCATCCGTACTCGATCTCCGCCGCGCCGAATGGCGCCTGGCTCCGCGTGACCGCGAAGGATCTCGGCGACGACTCGCGGAGCCTTGCCGCACTGCCGATCGGGACGCGAGTGTTCATCGAAGGGCCGTACGGCACCCTCACCGGCGAACGTCGCGAGCGGCGACGCGTCCTCCTCATCGCCGGCGGCATCGGGATCACGCCACTCCGCGCCCTCCTCGAGGAGCTGCCGGCGGGGCCCGGCGACCTGACCCTCATCTACCGCACCCGGCGAGCGGAGGAGGTCGTCTTCCGCGAGGAGCTCGAGACACTCGGCCGGCTTCGCCATGTGCCGATCCACTACCTCGTCGGCCGGCGCGGAGTTGACCTGACCACGGACCCGCTGGCACCCTCGGCGATCCAGCGGCTCGTGCCGGATGTCGTCATGCGCGACGTCTATGTCTGCGGTCCGGATCCGATGATGGCGGCGACGGCCGGCTCCCTCCGCGCGCTCGGCGTGCCATCGGCGCGGATCCACAGCGAGCGATTCGGGTACTGAAGAGGTCCTGGAACCATGCCGATCCTCCCCCGACGGGCGCTCATCGCGATCGCGACGACGGCGGTCGCGCTCGCGCTTGTCCTGAGCTTCAGGACGCCCGACATGACGATCACCCGCTCGAGCGGCCTGGCGATCGTGGGCCCGGCGAGTCCCGCCCCGACGGCGGGAGGACAGACGGCGCCGAACCCCGCTCCGGCGGCAGGCGGCGCGGCGGCGGGAAGCGGCGGATCCGGCGGCGGGGCGTCCGGAACCGTGAGCTCGGCGCCGACCACCCCGGCACCGGCGGCTCCGGGTGCGGGGGCGACCGGGCAGTTCACGGGACCCGTCATCACGACTCGCTTCGGCGACACGGAGGTCCAGATGACGCTCGCCAAGGGCCGGATCACGGACGTCCAGGCGGTCGTCCTGCCGAGCGATGGACGTTCCGGCTTCATCTCGCAGACGGTCGCACCGATCCTCCAGAGTGAGGCGCTGCAGGCCCAGAGCGCCCAGATCGACATCGTGTCCGGCGCGACGTACACGAGCGATGCGTACGCCCAGTCGCTCCAGGGCGCGCTGGACCAGGCCCATGGCTGAGGCGGCGACTGCGACTGCGATCCGGCGCGTCGAACGGATCATGGGTACCGTGATCGGCATCCATGTCGTCTGGCCGGCGGTGCCGTCCAGCGTCGTCGAAGCAGCGTTCGCCGATCTCCGCGAGATCGACGAGCGGTTCAGCCCGTTCAACGCGGACAGCGAGGTGAGTCGGCTCATCCGGGGCGACATCGACGAGTCGGACGTGAGCCCAGAGCTCGCGGACCTGCTCGGACTCTGCGAGGACGTGCGCCGCCTCAGTAGCGGCTTCTTCGACGCTCGTCGTCATCGGATCGACGGCCGCCCGGATCCGACCGGCATCGTCAAGGGGTGGGCCGTGGAGCGAGCGGCCAGGCTGCTCGGATTCGCCGGCGCGGAGTCGTTCGCGATCAACGCCGGCGGGGATATCGCAGTCCGCGGTGAGCCCGCTCCTGGGCGACCATGGCGGGTGGGGATCCGCCATCCGCTCGAGGCGGACCGGGTCGCGCGAGTCCTCGCCGTCCGAGATGCCGCCGTCGCGACCTCCGGCACGTATGAGCGCGGCACGCACATCGTCGACCCCAGGACCGGACTGCCGTCACGCGGCCTGCTGAGCATGACGGTCGTCGGGCCGAGTCTCACTTACGCGGACGCGTTCGCCACGGCCGCATTCGCGATGGGCCCGGACGGTGTCGCGTGGGTGGCGCGTCAACCCGGGTATGGCGCGTTCGCGGTGACGGAGGATCGGCGGGCGGTCTGGACGCCGCTCGTGGATCGCCTGCTCGCCTGACGGATCAGGCAGCGGCGGGGCAGCCAGTCTCGTCGGGCAGCATCGGATGGGGGATGACGGTGTACGTCGCACCGCCCGAGGTCCAGCCGCTGATCTGGGTCGCGCGCTCGAGGAGCGGGCGGAGAGTGGCGAGATCGCCACCGCGGACGACGCCGCAACGTGTCCCGGCCAGTGTTCCTGGGGCAGGCTCGCCGAAGGCGGCGAGCGGCGTTGCGAGGGGCCAGGCGATCGAAGGCCGCGCCAGCCCGGCATCGCCGACCGAAGGCTCGCCAGGCGTCACGTACAGCCGGATCGCCGCGTAGGTGTACGGACCACCCTGTCCGTCGACGGCGGCGCCGACGGTAGCCGGCAGGTCGCTCGCAGCGGCCTGGAAGGCCCGCAGCTTCGCCCGCGCTGCGGCAGTCGCGGGATCGAGGTTCGTGTCCTCGGGCGCCTCGCCGAGCGCGTAGGCGGTGATCCGGTGCTGCACCCCGTCGGCGACGACGGTGAACGCCGTCGTCGCCGCGTCGGCGATGCCGGTCGCGTCGAACCGCGCGTCCGGACCGAGCAGGCCGTCCGTGGCGGCCAGGACGAGCAGCGTCTGAATACCGGCCTCGGAGATTCTCGTCACCTGGAGATTCGGGAGTGCCGGGCCCGGGTAGATCATCTCCACGGGGCCCTCCGTGATCACGGAGCCGTCGCCGTAGATCGAGATGGATGGATAACGATTCATGAGGACCTGCGGGGGAACGAAGCCGCCCTCGAGCTCGATCCGGATGACGAGGTCGGCAGCGCCGCGTCGATGCGCGATCGTCGGACCGTTGGATCCGCGGTCCGGCGAGGTCCCAGGGCCGATCGACGGCGAGCCGGGAGCGGGCGCCGGGCCGCCGGCGACGGAACACCCGGCAAGGAGTACGGCAACGATCGTGAGGGCGGCCGGCCAGCCGGCGGAGCGGTGGGCCGCATGAGACGGCGACGACCAGGACATGGACGAGGACCCCGTTGCTCACCGCGCATGGCGCGCGGCGTTCGCCCGGAGACGTTCCGCCAGGTCACGCGGTTCCGGCGACGTGCCGCGGTCGCGCGGCTCGTCAGCTCCGGTCAGGTCCGGTCAGCTCCCGTCGACGAGGAACTTCGCGATCCGGCTGCGTCGGTTCGGGGTGAGCGTCCGCTGGGCTGGCAGCGATCCCAGCCACGCGGGGATCTGGCCATCGGTGATCACGGCGCACGTGGGAGTCCGGCGAAGCGAGGCATCCGGGGCGATGAGCGCGGCGTGGACCTTGAGGACGAAGTCGCGGTCGTCAGACGCGAACCAGGCCCGAACGCGGTCCGCGTCGCGGCTCGCTCGATCGAGCGGGTTCTCGATCGGGACCCAGCCTCCGTCGCGGAGGCGAGCCTCCCAGCGTCCGTCGCGATGGCGGGTCACCTCGGATGGCGGGGCGGTCGCGAGGATGGCGAGGCCATGCGGCCCGAGCACGATGCGGGGGACGACCGTCCCGTCCGGGAGTCGGACGCGGTCGGTCACGGCGAAGTCATCGCCAAGGCGGGCGGCGAGACCGGTGCTCGATCGCGAGCCTCGACGAGCTGCGGAGCGATCGACGACGTCGCGCAGGCGCACTGCTCCTATGGCGACAAGGGTGAACGGGAGCAACACGGCGCCGAACCAGCCGGCGACACCGGCGATCGTCGGGATCGCCGTCTGACGGGCGGACAGCTCGATGGTCCCGAGGATGGGCGTGGCGAGGTCGAGCCAGCCAACGCCGACGCCGGCGACGAGCAGCAACCCACCGGACAGGGAACGGATCGCGGTCGCCGCTGCGGTGTCGGCGGAGATCCGCGGGTCGCGTCGGGGGGTGAGCGCGTGCACGACCGAAGGATGACGGACGCTCACGCGGAGCGGCACCCGGACTTCGGGCGGCGGGCGATGGGTCGATGGGCCCGGTGCGACGCGGCACCGCCCTGACCGACGGGGCCGGCCGGGATGACGCCCGTACCATTGTGACCGCGGGCGCCGCCAGCGATGCTCGCCTCGTCGCCGGGAGATCATGCCCGGCGCGGAGGCATCATCTGTGTCCATCGCGCACCGACCGGCTCGTGTTCCGCTCGCCCGCCTCTGGCGGTCCGTCGCGGCGGCGGCACTGCTGCTCGCGGCCCTGGTGGGGCCGACGCTCGGCGACGAAAGCCGGGCCGCCCTCTACGACGCGAGCGTCTCGCCGCGAACGGCGTCGCCTGGAGACCTGATCACCTTCGCGGTCACCTATCGGGTCGGGGAGACCAACGGGACGGGCAGCGTCCTCGTCGTCATCGATGGCACCGGGCAGGCGATGACGGCCGGAGCGTCGATGGGCCACGGCAGCGTGCGCTACACGTTCGCCACCGTCCTCGCGCCCGGCAGCCACACGATCGGCTTCCAGGTGGCCGCGGGCGGCGGGATCACCGCCGCCCTGGGTGCCGGCACCGTGACGGTGACGGACCCGACGCCGACCCCGACCCCAACGCCGACGCCCACGCCCACCCCGACGCCCACGCCCACCCCGA
>JADMIG010000032.1 GCA_015478725.1 Chloroflexota bacterium
TGGCGCGCCCGGCGGGACTCGAACCCACGACCTTCAGGTCCGCAACCTGACGCTCTATCCACTGAGCTACGGGCGCACGATCCAGGAGAGCTGGCGGAGAGGGAGGGATTCGAACCCTCGAAGCAGGTTACCCCACTTGGCGGTTTAGCAAACCGCTGCACTAGACCTCTATGCGACCTCTCCACGTCCGGCTGCCGCCCCCCGTCCTCAAGGCCGACGAAGGCGCCGACGGATCGAAGCGGGACGGGCTGGACAGCGGGCAGTCTAGCAAACCGCCGTACGAGCCGGTTGCCGGCAGAGCCGGTTGCCGGCTCTCTCGGTTGCGGGCACGAAGCCCACGCCGGGCTCCTGGCCAGTCGAGCCGGGCGGGGACGCTCAGGTGGGACGGCGGCGACGGTCCGATCGGCGAACCACGCTCCGGCGTTCCACGCCATCGGGTGGGCCGGGATCGTCCGGCGGTTTGACCCGTCGGTCGCCCGATCGGCGATCCTCCTCACGGCGCTCGCTCGCGAGGAGCGCGCCGCAGCGCGGACAGCGGCGTTCCTCGACGAACAGGGACTCGAGGGGGGACACGGTGTAGATCGCGCGGCCGCACGACCAGCAGGCGAGGTGGGCCACGTCGTCGATCCGAGCCTGCGGGCGGGCTCAGCGTCCGAGGACGCGGGACCAGGTGGACCGCGGTCGCTTCGCGCCGGGCTTCGTCGCTGTCGCGGGCCTGGCGGCGCCGAGGAAGCGCTCGACCTCGTCGCGGTAGCGGGCGCCGCGTCGGGTCTGCACGAGCCAGGACAGATATCCGGGATCGACCCGGGCGATCTCACCGAGCGACCAGCCGAGGTGGCGTCCGAAGTCGAGGACGCTGCCCGACGGTCGACCGGGCGGCGGTCCGGCGGCACCTTCGCCGTCGGGTCCGGGTCGCCACCTGGATGGGTCGGCCGACGTTCGGCGGGACGTCGCGGCGGGCGCCGGGCCGGGTGTCGCGGCGGATGCCGCGCCGCGCGCGGCGTCGCCGGGATCGAGGCCCCGATCGTACTCCGCCCGGCGGCCCGGATCGCCGAGGATCTCCCAGGCCGCGTTGATCCGGGCCATCGCCGTCGCCGCCTCGGTATCCGCCGAGTGGTCGGGGTGATGGACACGGGCGAGCGCGCGGTAGGCGGCCCGGATGACCTCCGCCTCCGCGGTCCGGCTCACCTGGAGCTCGCGATATGGGTCGAATGGGAGGCTCATCGTCTGTCGTTCACCGATCGTTGAGACAGGATCTGGCCGGTGAAGTCCTTGGCGAGCAATCCGCCCGGGACGCTCCCCAGATCCGGGAGCTCGATCGCCTGATCCATCGCCGGAGCGATCCAGTCGGCGAGCTCCCGGTTGAAGATGATCGTGGAACCCCCGCGCTGCGTGCGCACGGTCCCCGCCTGGTATTCGATCGTCGCCTCCGTGAGCGGGACCATGGGCCGCTTCCGCCTGACGGCGAGGAGCGGGTCGGCGCCGGGTGTCGTGTGAACGTAGCCATGGATGAGGTACGGACCGAGGGTAACGCCGATCCGGGAGGGTCGCAACCGGGTTCGACGGTTCGGGTCGCCTCGAGGACCCGTCGCCTCGACCGCGAGGAGATCGTGGCGGCTGACCTCGAGCTCGTTCACCTCCATGACCTCGCCGCTCGCAAGACTCTCGACCATCACGTCGACGAGGACGAGGTCGCCGATCTCGTTGAGCATGTCCGTGAGTCGCTCGCGGTCGAGGATGAGATGTCCGAACAGGCGGCAGTCCTCCGCATAGGCGGAGAAGTCGATGTGCGTGTGGAGCTGAGCCGGCGGAAGGATCTCCTCGGCCCGCAGCGGTCCGGACGGATCCGGACCGAAGACAAGGCGGAGCGTCCGGCCGATGATCTCGATCATGTCGGGGGATACCGTAGCGACCGGCGGACCTCGCCAGGTGGAGCGACGGTAGCCGGCGGGTCGGCCGTCGACCAGTGACCGGTTGGTACCATCGACCTGCCAGCGGTGACCGCCTGCACCGGTGCATCAGCGCACAGTCCTGCTGTCGACCATGACCCATCGTTCGGCGGTCTGCCGGTCCCGCCCTCGCTGTCCGCTGACAGCGGTCCTGTCATGCGTTGACACCGGCCCGCTGGAGCGGCTACTGTCCCCCCACGCCATGAGCCGCCACTACTTTTACCTCAGCCCGGCATGATCGCTTCCGGAACGTAGATCCGGAGCACGGGTCGTGCCGGGGTAAAGCAGAGGCCAGACCTCTGCTTTTTTGTTTCCCTCGCCGGAGGGTGGACGAGACCACCTCGGTCGACCACCACCTTCGAGGAAGGATGAATCGATGATCGTGGTGATGGCCGCCACCGCCAGCGAGGCCGAGCTCCTCGGGATCAAGAGCGCGATCCTCGCCGAGGGGCTCGTCCCGTTCGACCATGTCGGCGCCGAACGGACCGTCATCGCCGTCGTCGGCGAGGTCGGTGGACGCCGAGCGGATCTCATGAACCGGTTCGCCGACCTGGCCGGCGTGGAGACCGTGACGCCGATCAGCCGTCCGTTCAAGCTCACCTCACGGGAGTTCCACCCCGAGGACACGGTCGTCCGCGTCCTCGACGCCGCCGTCGGCGACGGGAGCCTCACCGTCATGGCCGGCCCATGCTCGGTCGAGAGTCGCGATCAGCTGTTCGAGACCGCGGATTCGGTCCAGGCGAGCGGCGCGACGATCCTCCGCGGCGGCGCGTTCAAGCCGCGGACGAGTCCGTACAGCTTCCAGGGGCTCGGCGTGGAGGCCCTGCGGTACCTCGCCGAGGCGCGCGAGCGGACGGGACTGCCCGTCATCACCGAGGTCATGGAACCGAACCAGGTCGACATCGTGGCCGAATACGCCGACATCCTCCAGATCGGCACCCGGAACATGCAGAACTACTCGCTCCTCACGGCCGTCGGTCGGGTCGCCCGCCCGGTCATGCTCAAGCGGGGCTATGGAGCGACCATCGAGGAGTGGCTCATGGCCGCCGAGTACATCGTCAGCTCGGGGAACCCGAACGTCATCCTCTGCGAGCGCGGCATCCGGACCTTCGAGACGTACACCCGCAACACGATGGACCTCGCCGCGGTCCCGCTCCTCCACCACCTCACCCATCTCCCCGTCATCGTGGATCCGTCCCACGCGACGGGCAAGCGATGGCTCGTCAAGCCGCTCGCGATCGGCGGGGTGGCGGTGGGCGCCGACGGCGTCATGGTGGAGGTCCACCCCGACCCGCAGTCGGCGCTCTCGGACGCGGAGCAGCAGCTCGATCTCGACCAGTTCGCCGACATGATGGCCGCTCTCGTCCCGGTCCACGAACAGGTGCGGTCGCTGCGCGGTGATCCGCTGCTCTCCGGAGACGCGCTCGGCATCGGCGGGGCGGGCCGACATTGAGCGCGTCAGCGACCGGGCATGAAACGGCGAGCGCCGAGCCGACGGGTCGCGCCGAGGTCGAGCCCGCGGCCCGCCTGCGGGGGACACTCCGGCTGCCCGGCGACAAGTCGATCAGCCACCGGGCCCTCCTGCTCGCCGCCCTCGCCGACGGTGAGAGCACGATCGCGGGCTCGGGTGACGGGGCGGACGTCCGCTCCACCGCGGGCATCGTCGCGGCGCTCGGCGCCACCGTCGAGCGGACCGTGGGCGACAACCGGACGGTGGACTACCGGGTCGTCTCGCCCGGGGCCACCGGCCTTCGCGAGCCCGACGACGTCCTCGACTGCGGCAACTCCGGGACGACCCTGCGCCTCGTCACGGGTCTCCTCGCCGGGCTCCGGATCAGCGCGGTCCTCAGCGGCGACGATTCATTGCGGCGCCGTCCCGTCGCCCGTATCATCGAGCCGTTGCGCTCGATGGGCGCCGAGCTCCACGCCCGCCGGAACGATTCCCTCCCCCCCGTCACCGTGGTCGGCCACCTCCGGCTTCGGGCGGTGGACCACACGACGCGCGTCCCGAGCGCGCAGGTGAAATCGGCGATCCTCCTCGCCGGCCTGCATGCCGACGGGCGGACCACGGTGCGCGAGTCGATCGCGACCCGCGACCACACGGAGCGGATGCTCCGGGCGCGCGGGGTTCCGGTCGTGCGTGCGGAGCTCGAACCGTCGGTCGGGGACGGACCAGGCACGGGATCGGACGCTCGAGGCGCGGCCACGGTCGCGTGGAGCATCGAAGGAGGCAGGCGCGTGCGAGCCGTCAGCGAGCGGATCCCGGGCGACGTCTCGGCGGCGGCGTTCTGGCTCGTCGCCGGGGCCGTTCATCCGGACGCCGAGCTGCGGCTCGTGGGGGTGGGCGTCAACCCGACCCGACGCGCCGTCGTGGACCTCCTGCGGGCGATGGGCGCCCGGATCGATGAGCACCCGGAGCGACCGGACGATGGGGTCGGCGAACCGACCGCCGATCTGACCGTCCGGACGAGCGACCTGACGGCGATCGAGATCGAGCCGGCGGAGGTCGCCGCGGCGATCGACGAGATCCCGATCCTCTGCCTCGCCGCGACCCAGGCGCACGGGCGGACCGTGATCCGTGGCGCGGGTGAGCTCCGCCACAAGGAGAGCGACCGCATCGCCGGGATCGCCAGGGGCCTCGCCGCGCTCGGCGCGGACATCGCCGTCGACGGCGACGACATCGCGATCGTCGGTCCGACGCGCCTCCGCGGCGCCGTCACGGACAGCCTCGACGACCACCGACTCGCGATGACCTTCGCGATCGCCGGACTCATCGCGACCGGGACGACGACCATCGGCCGTCCCGGCAGTGCGGCGATCTCCTATCCCGGCTTCTTCTCCGATCTCGATGGGGTGCGCGCGTGACCAGGCGGGTCGTCCTCATCGGCCACCCGGTGGCCCACTCGCTGTCCGGCCCGATGCTCCAGGCCGCCTTCGACGAGCGCGGCATCGACGCGCGGCATGAGCTCCGCGACGTGTCGATACCGGGCCTGCCCGCGGCGATCGAGGATGTCCGCGGGACGGACCACCTCGGCGCACAGGTGACGATCCCCCACAAGGAGCGCGTCGTCCCGCTCATCGACCGGCTGACGGACGAGGCCCACGCGACCGGCGCCGTCAACACGATCACGAAGGAGGGCAAGCGGCTCGTCGGGCACAACACGGACGTGCCAGGCTTCAGGGTCGCCCTGGATTCGCTCGTCGGCCGCCAGAAGATGCCGAAGATGGCCGTCGTCCTGGGGGCCGGCGGCGGCGCGCGGGCGGTGGTCTACGGCCTCATCACCGAGGGATTCCAGCGCGTCGTCGTCTTCAATCGCCACCTCCACCGCGGGGAAGGGCTCGTCCGGCACTTCGGCCGGAGCGCGGCACACATGGAACTCAAGGCGATGCCGTGGCATGAGTCCATCATCGAGGCGGAGCTCGCGCGGACCCGCGTCCTCGTCAACGCGACCTCGATCGGCCTCCACGGCGACGTCGCCCCCATCCCGGCGGGGATCATCCCGCCCGGTCTGCTCGTGATGGATCTCATCTACAACCCGTCGCAGACCCGATTCCTCCGCGAGGCCGCAGCCGCGGGTGCCGAGGCGACGGCGAACGGACTCGTCATGCTCCTGCATCAGGGCACGGCCCAGTTCGAGCTGTGGACCGGCCAACCGGCGCCGATCGAGATCATGCGCGAGCGCCTCGAGGCGGCGCTCGCGGCGCGCGAGGCGTCCGCTGACGACGCGGCCTCCGAAGCCGCGGCCGGAGTCGCCGCCGCGGCCGAAGCGGCCCCGGCACCCACGCCGGCGCCGGGCGACTAGGCCGGTGGGGCGCCTCCGCTTCCTCACCGCCGGCGAGTCGCACGGACAGGCGCTCGGCGTCACGATCGAGGGCATCCCGGCCGGGCTCCCGCTGACGGCGGACGACCTCGCGGTCGACCTCGCCCGGCGCCAGCGGGGATACGGGCGTGGCGCCCGCCAGGCGATCGAGCACGACGCCGCGGAGATCCTCGCCGGGGTGCGGCACGGCCGGACACTCGGCTCGCCGATCCTCCTCCAGGTCCGCAACCGCGACTGGGCGAACTGGACCCGCGTCATGCAGGTGGCACCGCTGAGCGAGGAGGAGGCGGCCGGGCTCGCCGCGGCCGTCGAGGGAGGCGACCGGCGCTCGACGCCCGTGACCCGCGTCCGGCCGGGTCACGCCGACCTCGCCGGCGCGATGAAATACGGCTTCGACGATGTCCGCAACGTCCTCGAGCGGGCGTCCGCCCGCGAGACGGCCGCTCGGGTAGCCGCCGGCGGGGTCGCCCGGGTGTTCCTGCGGGTGCTCGGCATCGAGGTCTGGTCGTTCACCGCGGAGGTCGGCGGCGTGGCCGTGGATCCGGGGCGCGCGACGCGATCGCGGGAGGAGGCGGACGGGTCGCCGCTCCGCTGCCCGGATCCCGAAGCGGAGGCGGCGATGATCGCCCGCATCGACGAGGCACGGTCGAATGGCGATACGGTCGGCGGCGTCTTCGAGGTCGTCGCGCGCGGCGTCCCGATCGGCCTCGGCAGCTATGTCCACTGGGACCGCCGCCTCGACGCGGCCCTCGCCGCTGCGGTCATGAGCATCAACATCGTCAAGGGTGTCGAGTTCGGCCTGGGGTTCGAACAGACGCGGCGCTTCGGGTCGGCCGTCCACGACGTCATCGCCGGCCGCGGGCCGGACGGCCGGTGGATCCATCGCTCGAACAACGCGGGCGGGCTCACCGGCGGAGTCTCAAACGGCGAACCGATCGTCGTCCGCGGAGCCGTCAAGCCGATCTCCACGCTCGCCCGGCCACTCCCCTCGGCGGACCTCCTCACCGGAGATCCGGTCGAGAAGGCCCACTACGAGCGGAGCGACATCAGCGTGGTCCCGGCGGCCGGGGTCGTCGGCGAGGCGATGGTCATGCTCACCCTTGCCGACTTCGTCCTCGACAAGTTCGGCGGGGACTCGGTCGCGGAGACCGTGGACAACGTCGATCGGTATCGCACCCGGATCGCGCTGCCCGTCGAGGGCCGCGATGGGGCCCACGGACGGGGCGGCGCGCTGGGCTCGGACGTCGTCGGGTCCGGCGGCGACGACTGAGCGGAGATCGATGGACATCGTCCTCATCGGCCTGCCCGGCAGCGGCAAGAGCGTCGTCGGACGGCGACTGGCCCATCGCCACGACGCGACGTTCGTCGATCTCGACGACGCGATCGAACGGGCGGCCGGTCGCCGGATCGCGGACATCTTCGCGACCGAGGGCGAGGCGGACTTCCGGGCTCGAGAATCGGCGGCGGTGGCGGCGCTCGGGCCAGCCGATCCCGACCCGGCGCTGCGGCGGGTCATCGCGACCGGCGGCGGCACGGTGGTCGATCCGCGGAACCGCTGGCTGCTCCATCGCGACCGGCTCGTCGTCTGGCTCGACGCCCGACCCGAGGCCCTCGCCCAGCGGCTCCGGCACAGCCGGACGGTACGACCGCTCATCGCCGGCCGTGATCCGATCGGCACCCTCCGGGTACTCGCCGCGTCCCGGGAACGGTTCTACACGGCGGCCCATCGGGTGAACGCGCTCGCCGAACCGGGAAACGTCACCGGCACGATCGAGGAACTCCTCGCCGAGTCGCCCGGAACCGGGCCGACGTGGCTCCTCGCCGCGGAGACGCGGATCGGGCGGTTCGTGCTCGGAGACGGGATCGCCGTCGAGGGCGTGGCCGAGGCGCTCGAGCGGGCGGACGCGCGCCGGGCGATCATCATCACGGAGTCCGGCGCCCGGGCCGCCGCTGGCGAGGCGATCGCCGACGGGCTCCAGGCGCGCGGACTGCCGGCGGAGATCGTCGAGTTGCCGACCGGGGAGGATGCGAAGCGGCTCGCGATCGTCGAGGAAGCCGCTCGTCACCTCGCCCGGATCCGTGCCGAGCGGAGCGAGCCGCTCGTGGCGATCGGAGGCGGCGCCCTCGGTGACGCGGCCGGCCTCCTCGCCGCCCTCTGGCTCCGCGGTGTTCCCGTCATCCACGTCCCGACGACGCTCGTCGCCCAGATCGACTCGTCGATCGGCGGCAAGACCGCCGTCGATCTGCCGGAGGGCAAGAACCTCCTCGGCGCATTCCATCAGCCGTCCGCGGTCGTCATCGACGTCGCGCTCACCCGCTCGCTCCCCGACCGCCAGCGGCGTGCGGCACTCGGCGAAGCGGTGAAGATGGCGGCCCTCGGCGATGAGCGACTCTTCGACCTGCTCGAACGGGAGGGACGGGCGATCGCCGCGGGCGACGACGTCGCGTACACCTCGGGCGCCGTCGCCGAGCTCGTCGAACGCGCCATGTGGGCGAAGGTGGAGATCGTCCTCGCCGACGAACGGGAGCGCGGCGGAGCGGGGTCCGACGCCGGACGGCTGGCACTCAACCTCGGGCACTCCGCCGGTCACGCATTCGAGGCCGCGGGCGGCTACGGCGAGCTCCTCCACGGTGAGGCGGTGGCGTGGGGCCTGCGCGTCGCAAGCCGGATCGGCGCCGCCGTCGACGTCACGCCTCCGGACCGGGCGATCCGGATCGAACGCCTCCTCGACCACCTCGGACTCGGCACCGGCTCGCTGCCATACGGCATCGACGCCGTGCTCGATGCCCTCGGGATGGACAAGAAGCACGCCGCGGGCCGCCTTCGCTGGGTGCTGCCGACCGCGGCCGGCGTGGTCGTGCGGGCGGACGTGTCGGACGAGCTCGTCCGCTCCGCCATCGGCAGCGTCCTCGCCGGCGCGGCGGGCCGCCTCCCATCCCCCACGGCGGTCGTCGGGACCGTCGATCGATGATCCGGGTGCTCGTCCTCCAGGGGCCGAATCTCGACCTGCTCGGGACGCGGGAGCCGGCCATCTACGGTCGGGCGACGCTCGACGAGATCCACGCCGGGATCGCCGCCCGCGCGGCCGAGCTCGAGCTCGAGGTGCGGTTCTTTCAGAGCAACCACGAGGGGGCGCTCATCGACCGCCTCCACGAGCGCGACTTCGATGTCGCCATCGTCAACGCCGGCGGGCTCACCCACACGTCCGTCTCCCTCCGCGACGCGCTCCTCGGCGTCGAGCGGCCGTTCGTCGAGGTCCATCTCTCCGACCCCTCGACGCGCGAGCCGTTCCGCCGGGTGAACTTCCTCTCGGACATCGCGCTCGAGTCGATCGTCGGTAAGGGGGCGGCGGGATACCACCTCGCCCTCGCCTCCATCGCCCGGCGGGTGGCAGACGGGGACATCGGTCGGGTCGATCATGGCTGATCGCGGCGACGCGCCGGAGTCCGTCGAGCTCCGCCGGCTGCGACGCCGGATCGATGCCCTCGATCGGCGGATCGTCGCCCTCCTCAACGAGCGAGCCGAGCTCGGGCGCGACGTCGGGCGGGCGAAGGCGGCGGCCGGCCGGAGTGCGATCCGCGACGCCGAACGGGAGCGCGAGGTGCTCCTCCGGGTCTCGGTGGCGAACGGCGGACCGATGCCGCAGGCGGACGTGCTGTCGATCTATCGGCGCCTCATGGCAGCGACTCGGGCGCTCGAGACGCGGGATCGGCGACGGAGCCGCGATCAGGATGGACGGACGACCGGAGGCGGATCGTCGGACGAGGGCGGGTGACGGAGGCGCGGGCGGCGGCGCGAGACGGGGGCGCGAGACGCGATCGCGGGACGTTCCACGACCTCGCGGCGCGGGTCGGGACGGCATTCCCCGGCGGTCCGACGACGCGCTTCGCTCCGGCACCCACCGGCTACCTCCACCTCGGGCACGTCGCGAACGCGATCGTCGTCTGGGGGATCGCCCGGGCGACGCGCGGGCGGGTCATCCTCCGGATCGAGGATCACGACCGTGGTCGGTGCCGGCCGGAATACGAGACGGCGCTCCTCGAGGACCTCGACTGGCTCGGCTTCGAGCCCGACGCGCCGACCACGGCGGAGCTCCGGAGCGCCCCGTCGACGTACCGCCAGAGCGACAGCGGGACGCTCTATGAAGGCGCCTTTGAACGACTTCGGGTGGCAGGCGCGACCTATGCCTGCCGCTGCACGCGGTCCACGTTCGTGGCCTGGGCCGAAGTTCACGACGCTCCGTGGCGGGGGCCAGGCTGTCCGGGTGGGTGTCGCCGACTCGAGCTCGCATCCGCAGCGGACCTGCCCGATCCGGATCGCGTTCGGCGACGGCGAAGAGGCGTTCGACGACCTCCTGCTCGGCGCGCGATCGGGTCCGCTGACCGACGTCGGCGGCGACCCGATCGCCCGCGGTCGGGACCGGAGCTGGACGTACGGGTTCGCGGTCGTCGTCGACGACGCGCGACACGGGATCGATCTCGTCATCCGCGGCGAGGACCTCCTCGAGGAGACACCCCGCCAGATCCGGCTCGGGCGGCTCCTCGGTCGGGCCGCGCCGCCGCGATACATCCACCACCCGCTCATCCGGCGACCGAACGGGGCCAAGCTCTCGAAGGCGGCCGGCGACACCTCCGTCCGCGGACTCCGGGCCGCCGGATCGAGCGCCGCGGCGATCGTGGGGCGAGCGGCGCTCGAGGTCGGGCTCATCGCCGAACCGCGATCGATCGCGGCGGACGAGGTCGGCGCGCTGTTCGACTGAGCGCGGTCTCGCGCCTACCCGGCCGTCGCCGCCCGGAGCGCCCGGACGAGGCGGCCGAGCGCCGCGACGTCCCGGCCATCCGTCCCGAGCGCATCGACGAGCGCTGAGGCGACGATGACGCCATCCGCGCCGGCCCGGACGAGGGCCCGCACGTGAGCCGGACGGCTCACCCCGAAGCCGACGGCCACGGGCACGGGCGAGGCGGCTCGGACCTCCCGGACGAGGCGGCCGACGGAGCGTGGCAATGCGGACCGGGCTCCGGTCACGCCGACGAGCGAGACGCAGTAGAGGAAGCCTCCCGTCCGCGCCGCGATCGACGCTCGGCGGGCGGGTTCGGTCGTGGGGGCGACGAGGTAGACGACGGCGAGGCCGAGCTCGCGAGCGACCGCCTCGAACGGACCGCCCTCGTCCGGGGTGAGGTCGGCGACGATGACACCGCTCGCCCCCGCCTCGGCGAGCCGGGCCGCGACCGCGCGGCCATCGCCGCCACCGAGGACCTGGTTCGCATACGCCATCGGCACGAGCGGGAGATCCGGGCGAGCGGCGGCGATGCGGCGGAGCAGGGCGATCGATCCTTCGAGCGTGGCTCCCGCGGCGAGCGCCGCCCCCGAGGCACGCTGGAGGGTCGCACCGTCGGCGAGCGGATCGGAGTACGGCAGGCCGACCTCGAGGAGATCGGCGCCGCCGTCCGCAGCGGCCAGAGCCGCGGCGAGGCTTCCCTCCGCGTCCGGGTATCCGGCGACGACATACGGGATGAGCGCGGCACGACGGTCGAGCCGGGCCCGCTCGAAAGCGGCGGCGATCCGCCGTGCACCGCTCGTCTCGCGGGTGCCCGCGGCGGGTGCCGCAGGCGCGCGATCGTCCTGACGTTCCGGAACGGATGCGGCGGTCACGCCCGACCTTCGGCGGGGGGCTCGAGTGCCGCGAGGTCCTTGTCGCCACGCCCGGAGAACCCGAGGAGGACGATCGTCTCGGACGGGTACGGCGCGCCCGATCCCTCGACGCCGGCGAGGAGGCGCGGCAGGACCGCCACGGCATGCGCCGTCTCGAGCGCCGGGAGGATGCCCTCCGTCGCGGCGACGAGCCGGATCCCGGCGAGGGCCTCAGCATCGGTCGCCGCCGCGAGCTCGACCCTGCCCGCGACGGCAAGGGCGGCGATCTGCGGCCCGACCCCCGGATAGTCGAGGCCGGCGCTGATCGAGTGCGCCTCCACCACCTGGCCGTCGGCGTCCTGGAGCATGAGCGACCGCGACCCGTGGAGGATGCCGGCCGAGCCGCCGGCGATGGCCGCGGCGTGACGGCCCGTCGCGATCCCTTCGCCCGCCGCCTCGGCGACGGCGAGGCGGACGGACGGCTCGCCGATGAACCGGGCGAGGAGCCCGATCGCGTTCGAGCCACCGCCGACGCAAGCCAGGGCGAGATCCGGCAGGCGTCCCTCGACCGCCTCGAGCTGTGCCGCCGCCTCGTCGCCGATGCGCCGCTGGAGGTCGCGGACGATCGTGGGATAGGGATGCGGCCCCATCGCCGAGCCGAGGACGTAGTGGGTGGTCTCGACGTTCGTCACCCAGTCGCGCATCGCCTCGTTGACCGCGTCCTTGAGGGTCGCCGAGCCGCTCGTCACCGGTCGGACCTCCGCCCCGAGCGCGCGCATCCGGAGGACGTTCGGGGCCTGGCGGCGGATGTCCTCCGCCCCCATGTACACGACGCACGGCAGGTCGAGGAGCGCGCACGCCGTGGCCGTCGCCACTCCGTGCTGCCCGGCGCCCGTCTCGGCGATGACGCGCGTCTTCCCGAGTCGCCGCGTGAGGAGGGCCTGTCCGAGCGCGTTGTTGATCTTGTGGGCGCCCGTGTGGGCGAGATCCTCGCGCTTGAGATAGAGCCGGATCCCTGCGGGTGGGTCGGCCGGTCCGGCCCCCGACGCGCGGAGCGCGCGGGCCGCGTCGAGGACGGCGCCGGCGAGGCGATCCGCCCGATACATCGGCGTCGGCCGGCCGGCGTACGTCGCGAGCAGTTCGCGGAGCTCCGCCCAGAACCGCGGGTCGTCGCGGAGGACGAGGTACGCGCGCTCGAGATGTTCGAGGGCGGCCATGAGCGTCTCCGGGACGTACCGCCCGCCGAAGCCCCGATCGATCCCCCAGCGTCCCCGATCGTCCGCCTCGACGAGGCCCGGGTCCACCGGCGCCGGACGGAAGGCGATCGTCGGGCGGTCCGTCCGGGCGGCGCGCGCGCGCTTGATGAAGAGTGCGACCCGGAACGGATCCTTCCTCGGGCGCTCACCGGCGGTTCGTGGCGCCTCGACACCGGAGGCCACGTCCACGCCGACCGCGGCGATGTCGAGGACGGCGCCGCCGACGCTCGCCGGGTCGAGGCCACCGGCGAGGATCACCGGGATGCGTCGGGCGATCCCGGCCGCGAGCCGATCCGCGACCCGCACGCCCGTGCCGCCCGGATGCGGGCCACCGGCCGTGTCGAGGAGGATCCGCTCGCATCGTCCAGCAGCGAGGTAGAGCCCGGCGCGGGCCACGATCGCATCCTCGGTCGACTCCGGGGCGGCGGGCCCCTGCTCCACTCCGGGCGGGAGGTGGAGCGCCTTCCACGTCGGCCGGGCGACGGATCCGACGAGCTCCGGAGGTTCGTCCCCCGACAGCTGGACGACGTCGGGATCCACCGCCCGGACGATCAGCGCGATCTCCTCGGCCGTCGCATCCGCCGTGACCGCCACGATCCGCGGCGTCGGCCGACCGCCACGAGCCGCCCTGGTCAGCCGGGCGAGCGCGGCCGCCTCGTGGAGGGCGAGGGCGCGCGGCGTGCCGGGGACGAGGTTGAAGCCGATCGCGTCCGCGCCGGCGGCCAGGACGGCGAGGACGCCGGGCTCGTCCGTCACGCCGCAGATCTTCACCAGCGGTTCGCGGGCCGTGGCGGCCGGATCCGTCGGCAGCGCACCCGCCGCGACGAAACGGCGGGCGCTGGCGGCCGGATCGGCTGCCCGGACGAGCGCCTCGCCGACGAGCGCCGCGTCGAACCCGAGAGCTCGCCAGCGGGCGATCGTGGACGGTTCGCGGACCCCGGACTCGGCGACCGCGATGCGGTCGGCTGGGACCGCGGCGCGCAGGCGATCGGCGCGCTCGAGGTCCACCTCGAGGGACCGCAGATCGCGGTTGTTGAGCCCGATGAGACGGGCACCGCTGAGGAGCGCCCGCTCGAGTTCGCGCTCGTCGTGCGCCTCGACGAGCGGCTCGAGCCCGATATCGCGAGCCAGGCCGACGAACCGGGCGAGCCGGCGGGTGGGATGCAGGACCGCGAGGAGCAGGACGAGGTCTGCCCCGGCCGCCCGAAGGAGCGGCAGCTGGCGCTCGTCGACGACGAACTCCTTGGCGAGGACCGGCACGCTCACGGCCTCGCGGACCGCCGTCAGGTCCGCGACCGAGCCGCCGAACCAGCGCGGCTCGCAGAGGACCGAGACCGCCGCCGCTCCACCGGCCACGTACGCCCGTGCCCGGGCGACGAGGTCGTCTCCCACGGCGATCGGGCCGGCCGACGGCGACGACCGCTTGACCTCGGCGATGAGATGGAGGCCGGGACGCGCGAGCGCCTCCGCGACCGGACGCGGCGGAGGCACCGCCGCCGCGTCCGCGCGACGCTCGAGCTCGCGAAACGTGGTTCCGGCGAGCTCGACGGCGAGATCGGCGGCGCGCCGGGCCGCGATCTCGTGGACGACGCCCGCCGCCGCGCGGGCTCGTTCGGCGGTGAGGGTCATGCCGGGGCTCCCCGGGGCCCGCCGGTCGTCGCGCCGGTCGTCGGGCGGGTCGACGAGGCGAGGAGCTCGTCATGATCGCGCCGCTCGTCCCGCAGCCGACCGAGGAGATGCGTCGGGCCGCCGGAATCGATGGTGCTGGCGGCGGTGGCGATCCCCTCCTCGAGCGTCGCGCTCCGGCCGGCGACGACGAACGCGGCGGCGGCGTTGAGGAGGACCACGTCGCGTCGCGGTCCCGGCTCGCCCGACAGGACGCGTTCGACGAGGCGGGCGTTCTCCTCCGGCGTCCCGCCGGCGAGCTCGGTGGTCTCCGCTCGCTGCAGGCCGAGCGTCTCGGGTGCCACGGTCCGGATCGCGATCCCATCGGGCGAGACGTCGTGGATGACGCCGCTCCCGTCGAGCGGCAGCTCGTCCACGCCCGCCCCGTACACGACGAGCGCCCGCTCGGTCCCGAGGAGACGGAGGACGGCGGCGAGTCGCGGGGCGGCGGCAGCGTCGCCGACGCCGACCACGAGCCGATCCACGGCGGCCGGGTTGGTCAGCGGTCCGAGCAGGTTGAAGGCGGTCCGGATGCCGATCTCGCGGCGGGTCGGCCCGGCGTGACGCATCGCCGGATGGAATGCCGGGGCGAAGAGGAAGGCGAACTGCATCGAGGCGAGTGCCGCCGTGGCGGACGCCGCGTCATGGTCCGTCCGGATCCCGAGGGCATCGAGGACGTCCGCCGAGCCGGAGCGCGAGGTGATCGCCCGGTTGCCGTGCTTCGCCACCGGGACGCCGGCGGCCGCGACGACGAGGGCCGCCGTCGTCGAGATGTTGAACGTCCCGCTGTGATCGCCCCCGGTGCCGACGATGTCGATCGCCCCCTGCGGGGCTGTGACCCGCACGACCCGCTCGCGCATCGCGGCGGCGAAACCGGCCAGCTCCTCGATGGTCTCGCCGCGCATCCGCAGCGCGACGAGCAGGGCGGCGAGCTGCGAGGCGGTGGCGGCGCCGTCCATGACCGCGCCCATCGCGCCGCGGGCCTCGTCCATCGAGAGCGTTCGACCGTCGACGACCGCCGCGAGCGCCCCTCGCACGAGATCGCTCATCGGTCCGCCATCCCGGCCGTCGCGAACGACCCGCTGACGGCGTCGAGACGGCTGGCCTCACCCTCGCCGGCCTGGCGGAGGAAGTTCGCGAGCAGGTGCGGACCGTCCGGAGTGAGGATGGATTCCGGGTGGAACTGGACGCCCTCGAGCGGCAGCGAGACGTGGCGAAGGCCCATGACGACCCGGTCCACCTCGCTCATCGCGGTGACGCGGAGCTCGGTCGGGAGCGTCCCCGCATCGACGCACAGGGAGTGATAGCGGGCGGCCATGAACGACGGCGGCATCCCGGCCAGGAGCCCGGCCCCGTCGTGGGTCACCTCGGTCGCCTCACCATGGACGAGGGTGGGGGCGCGGACGATCGACGCCCCGTACGCCGCCGCGAGCGACTGCATCCCGAGGCAGACGCCGAGGAGGGGGATCCCTCGAGCGGCGGCGACGCCGATCGCCGGCACGGAGACACCGGCGCTGCCAGGGTCGCCGGGCCCCGGCGAGATGACGATTCCGCGAAGCGCAGCCGAAGGGTCGTCCGCGAGCACCATGATCCCGTCGCCGGTGATCGCGTCGTTGCGGAGGACGCGGACGTCCGCACCGGCTGCCTGGAGGGCCTGGACGAGGTTGAAGGTGAAGCTGTCGTAGTTGTCGATGACGAGGATCATCGGCCGATCCCGCCGGCCGGCGCGACGGACTCGTCAGCGGGTAACCGGCCCGCCAAGAGCGGTCGATCGTCGGCTCCCACGGCGATGTCGATCGCTCGCCGGAGCGCCGCCGCCTTGTGCTCGGTCTCCTCGAATTCGCGCTCCGGGACGGAGCCCGCGACGATCCCCGCGCCGCTGTGGATGTGAGCCTGGCCGTCGCGGAGGACGGCCGAACGGATCGTGATCGCCGTGTCGAGATTCCCGTCGTAGCCGAGGTAGCCGACCGCCCCGCCGTAGAGCCCCCGGCGCTCCCGTTCCGCGGCCGCGATGAGCTGCATGGCCCGGACCTTCGGCGCCCCGGAGAGGGTCCCGGCGGGGAAGACGGAGCGGAGTCCGTCGACGGCGTCGAGGCCGGGCGCCAGACGCGCCTCGACGTGCGACACGAGGTGCAGGACGTGGCTGTAGCGCTCGACCTCGAGGTACTTCGTCACGGCGACCGTGCCCGGCCGGGCGACCCGCCCGAGATCGTTGCGGCCGAGGTCGACGAGCATGATGTGCTCGGCTCGCTCCTTCGGATCGCGCTGCAGTTGCTCGGCCAGGAGCTCGTCCTCGGCCGCTGTCGCGCCGCGCGGGCGGGTGCCGGCGATCGGGTGGGTCGTGAGCCGGTCGCCCTCGACCTGGAGCAGCAGTTCGGGGCTCGCGCCGACGACCTCGAAGCTCGGCGTCCGGACGAAGAACAGGTACGGACTCGGGTTGACCCGGCGGAGCGCGCGATAGATCGCGATGCCGTCGAGCGTGGTGCCGTCCGCGGTCACCGGGAGGTCGAAGGTCTGTCGGCGGGCGAGGACGACCTGGATGGCCTCGCCGGACGCGATCGCGTCCTTCGCCACCTCGACCGCGCGGATGTACTCATCGTGGCCGAGGCTCGTCCGGACCGCGGTAACCGCTGATCCGGTCGCGTCACGCGTCGCCGGGGCGGCGATCTCGGCGGCCGAGGGCCGCGCCGTCCTCTCGAGCGTCTCGAAGATGGCGGCCTCCGCGATCCGGTATCGCCCCTCGAAGTCCGGCGCCTCCGTGTGGAGCGAGGCGATCGCCGAGAGGGTGTGGGTCAGGTGGTCGAAGACGAGGACGAGGTCCGCCTCGATGTATGCGGCGAGCGGCACGCCGACCGGATCGTCGGGCGGGAGCGGGACGGTCGGCTCGAAGGTCGACGCAGCGTCGTATGACAGGGCGCCGACCGCGCCGCCGGTGAACCTGGGCATCCCTTCCAGCGGCGCGACCCGCCGGCGCGGCACGAAGGCGCGGAGCGCGGCGAGGGGGTCGCCGGACGGGACCGTCTCGCTCGGCAGGCTCGGGTCGTATTCGGCGACGCTCAATGGCCGGGTCAGGATGGTGGCCCGTCCGTCGCGAACGTCGAGGAGTCGCCGCGGCCCGATGCCGAGGAAGGAGTAGCGGCCGAGCCGCTCGCCGCCTTCGACGGACTCGAGGAGATACGCCGGGCCCCCGTCGTCGAGGCGGAGGAACGCGCCGATCGGCGTCTCGAGGTCCGCCGCACGCGTCGCCCGGAGGAGCACGGTGTCGGCCGCGCCAGCGAGGCGCTTCGCCTCACCGAGACTGAGCGGATCGGTTGTCGACATCTGCTGTGGCCTCCGGGACGGCGCTCCGCCGGCGAGAATCAGAACGACCTTTCGTCACTCGGGACGAAAGGTCGAGCCTTCCGCGGTGCCACCCTCATTCGGCCAAGCCGCACTCTCGTGACCGACGGGTCCGGAACGTCCCGGCCGATCGGCGCTGCCCGCTATCGCTGGCGCTCTGCGCCGGAGCCTACTGGCGTCGGTCGCCGCATCGGCGTCCGATCACGTTCGGTCCGGAGGCTCCCGGGTCCATTCGCCGCCGCCGTCGTCCCGGTTTCCACCAGCCACCGGGTCTCTCTGCCGACGCTCGACGGGTACTCGTCCCGTTCATCGCCCGTTCTTCGTGATGTAGGCGGGACTCTACGCGTGCCGCTATCGCAGCGTCAAGCGCCGGGCGGGCGCCCGGGGCGCGGCGCAAGGGCGGGCCCGGCGCGTGGGCGTGGGCGGGGCGGAGTCTCAGATGATCATCGGAGGAACGTACGGGAGCGAGTCGGCCCCTCCCCGACCCCTCGCCGGCCGCGGACGCGGCCGATCCGTGCGTGGGCGAGCTCGGGATGGAGTCCACGACCGGTCAAGCCGACGGAAACGGACTCGAACGTTCCCAGCGTGACCATCTGAGATATCCCTGGGGAGACGCCGGGGTGTGCCGGGGTGCGTCCAGCCATCGCCACAGGCTACCCGACGCCACCGACTGGGTGGCGCGTTCGAGGTCGACGGCGATCACGGCGCTGACGCCGATGCGTGGCGTCGCGGCCCGGTCGCTCAAGCCCGGCGATCGCGTGGCCAGATGCACGCCGAGCGAGCGTTCGGTCGACCTTCGGCACCCGCCCGGCCGGACGCGCTCGTCGGCGCGGTCGCATGCGTGCGTGGCTGATGGCCCGAGGACCCGCGACGGGCCCGATCCGACGCCCACGCCGAGCACCGATCCCACCTTACGTTCGTGGGACGTGCGTCTGGCCAGTCTGCGGTGGGTCGCAGGTCGGGGTGGGCCGCGTCCGGATCAGGCTGACGCGCCATCGGGACTGGCGGAGGGGGTGGGATTCGAACCCACGAGGCTTTCGCCCGACGGTTTTCAAGACCGTTGCCTTCAACCACTCGGCCACCCCTCCCGGATGGAGTCCTCTCGACACTGTAGCGGTTCGATGGCGTCGACTGGGCACGGGCCGAGCCACGCGTCGTGCGCGTGCGGCCATGTCGCTGAGCGGACGAAGAGCGGCGAGGTCCGGTGACGAGAGACACCACAAATACTTGTCCCCTTCGTGAGGGTGCCAATAGTCCCTTGTGTTTCGTCCCACCTGATGGTACTTATGGCAGGTGTTGATCCTCCGTCGAGGGTCGTCCACATCCGACCTGATGGCTATGTCCGCTTGGGGGGAGCCGGCCGCGAAGACAGGCGATGGCCACGCACCCGTGTCGTCGAACACACACCGCCGACCACGGGATTCCGGTTTTCGAACCGATGACCAAAGTACCGGGCGCTGTCCCCGATCTCCTTCGCCTGCACGGCGATGGAATGCCCGATGCATCACCCCAGTGCAATCATCTCCGGGAGGTTCTACGTGCTCAAGAAGAAGCTTCCTCGGTTCCTGCTCCTGTTCGGTACCATGGCCGGCATGGCCTCGCTCATCGGCGTCGCGGTCGTCGGCACCGGCGCCTACTTCACCGACTCGGTCGGCGGTCAGATCAGCGGCAACCTCGGGACCGTGGCGGTCGCCGTCAGCGGTCAGAACATCAACTTCGCCAACCTGATGCCAGGCGAGGTCCAGACGCAGGCCGTCACGGTAAAGAACACCGGGACCGGGAACGAGGACATCTACCTCGCCTTCGACAACACCAACAAGGGGTGGAGCGCCGTCAACGACCTCGGCCAGTACGGCAAGTTCGTCATCAACGGCAAGACCTACGACAACCTCAGCAATAAGTACAACTCGACGACCGGCGTCCCGGGCGCGCCGATCTCCGGCGTGTTCATGGGCGGCTCTTGTTCGACCGTCAACCGCGTGCCGGTCAACTTCCTGCCCCACGTCATCCTCCTGGGCACGCTGACCCCGAACCAGACTTGGACGTTCAACATCGCCTTCAACATCATCGCCTGCAAGAGCGACGGCGGCGGCGCCGACCTCTGGTCGTCGATCGCCAACGACTTCAGCCCGCTCCTCACCGGGCCCCTGCCCCTCAACTTCAAGATCGCGGCCTTCCAGCCGGGCGTCAACCCGAACGATCCGTTCAACGGCGCGGGCCAGATCGCCCCGCTGTCGCTGCCGATCACAAACTACGCCCCGGGCATCTACCAGTAAGCGTGGCCTAACCGCCAGTTCGATACGGGTGGGTGGGATACTCCTGCCCACCCGTTCACCAACTCCTGCGAGAACACCATGACCCTCCGGCGAATCCTCACGCTCATGGCCGTCGCGGCGATCGTCGCTGTGATCGGGTTTGCCGCCTATGCCTGGGCCAATGGCGTGCGCTTCTATGCCGTGGAGTCTGGCTCGATGGCGCCCGCCGTGCATGCGGGCGATCTCGTCATCGATCTCCCGACCACGCCGACGTCGACGTATCGGATCGGGGACATCATCACCTTCCATCCGACTCCGGGCACCACCACGACGCACCGCATCGCCGCGCTGGAGGCGGCCGGGATCGTCACACGCGGTGACGCCAATCCGAGCTCGGACGTCGGATACCTCCAGGCGACGAGCATCGTCGGTCGCGTGGCCGCTGTCGTCCCCTTCGGCGGATATGTGGCGGTCTTCTTCCGCCAGCCGGCGGGAGTCGCCGCCCTGCTCCTGTTCCTTGTCGCGGCGGCCTTCCTCTGGCACTTCATCGGAGGTTCCACGCCGCGCGCGGACGAATCCGTCGACGCGGCACGCGAGGCCTCTGCGCCGGCCAGCTCCGAGGAACCGGCGCCCGATGCCTCAACGGCCGGGTCGGACGGCCGGGAGCGCATCGAACCCGCGCGCGACCGTGACACGACGGCGCGCGCGACGTTCAGCAAGGAGAACGCGTGAACCGCAAGCGAGTCATCTCGTATGTCGCGCTCATGGCGGCAATCGCCGGCGCGACTGCCCTCGCCGCGTCTTCGGTGGCAGACACCGGCGCGTACTTCACCGATTCGCACAGTGGCTCGATCGTCGGCACCCTGTCGGTCGCGACCCCGAGTCCCGATCCGAGCGAGAGCGAGAAACCCGATCCGAGCGAGAGCGAGAAACCCAAGCCGACTCCCACGCCGACACCCGCGCCCACGTCCACGCCGACTCCGACGCCCTCGCCGACGCCGACTCCATCGGCGACTCCCACGCCGACCCCGACCCCGACTCCCACTCCCACCCCGACGCCGTCCCCCACCCCGACGCCGAGCCCGAGCCCGAGTTGATGGCGGTTCGGGCGAATCGCGTCCGTCGCGATCCGAGCCGAGCCCGTCGTCAGGCGGGCGGCTCGATGACCGCCGTTCCCATCGCCGCGCGGAGGACCTCCGGGACGACGACCGTCCCGTCCGGCTGCTGGTAGGTCTCGAGGATGCCGGCCACGACGCGGGCGAGGGCGAGGCCGGAGCCGTTGAGGGTGTGGACGAGTTCCGGTCGCGCGCCCGGCGACGGCCGGTGGCGGATCGCCATCCGGCGGGCCTGGTAGTCGCGGAAGTTCGAGCATGAGCTGACCTCGAGCCAGCGTTCCACGCCGGGCGCCCAGATCTCGAGGTCGTATTTCTTGGCCTGCACGAAGCCCATCTCCCGGGTGCTCATGAGGAGGACCCGATAGGCGAGGCCGAGTCGCTGGAGGAGAACCTCCGCCCGACCGGTCATCCATTCGAGGGCGGCATCGGAGTCGGCCGGCTTCTCGAAGAGGACCATCTCGACCTTGTCGAACTGGTGGACCCGCAGGATCCCGCGGGTGTCCTTGCCGGCCGCGCCGGCCTCGCGCCGGAAGCACGGCGAGTACGCCGCATAGCGGATCGGCAGGTCCGCCGCCTCGAGGATCTCGTCGCGATGGAGGTTCGTGACGGGGACCTCGGCCGTGGGGACGAGGTACAGCTCGTCGCGCGTCGCGACGTACATCTGGTCCTCTTTATCCGGGATCTGGCCGGTCCCCCGGGCAGAGGCGGCGTTGACCACGGCCGGCGGCCAGATCTCCGTGAACCCGTGCTCGGTCACGTGGACGTCGAGGAACCAGTTGATGAGCGTGCGCTGGAGGCGCGACCCGAGACCCGTATAGACGGGGAACCCGGAGCCGGCGATCTTCGCGCCGCGTTCGAGGTCGAAGAGGCGGAGCCGCTCGGCGAGCTCCCAATGCGGCCTGCGCTCCCACGTCGCGCCGACCTCGCCGATCCGCGGCTGGATCCGCGGCAGCGGCTCGCCCCAGGTTCGGACGGTGACATTCGCGTCTTCACCACCGACCGGGACGTCCGGATCGGCCGGGTTGGGGATCCGGAGGAGGAGATCTTCGAGCTCCGCCTCGACGGTGGCGAGCTCCGCGTCGATCCCCGCGATGCGCTCGCCGGCCCGGGTGGACGCGGCGCGGAGCGCGGCGACCTCCGAGGCCTCCGGCCGCGCACCGGCACGGATGGCGTCCCCGATCTGCCGGCTCGCGACGTTCCGCTCGCCCTTGAGCCCGTCGCCCTCGGCGAGGAGCGCTCGCCGCCGTCCGTCGAGCCCGAGGGCCGCATCCACGAGACCCGGATCCTCGCCCTTGTCGCTCGCCCCCTGGCGCACGACGGCTGCGTCGTCGCGAAGGCGCTGAACGCCGACGCTCATGCCGGGCCGCCCAGCCTGACCGGAGCGGCGGCCGCCCGCGCCCGTTCCACGACGAACGTCGGGTCCAGGCTCGCGAGCAACCAGCCGGCGCGCGGGCCGCTCGGCCTGCCAAGGAACGCCGCATAGATCGCGGTGAACGCCCGCCTCGCCTCGAGGCCCGCACCGCTCGCCGTCTCGAAGATGAGCGACTGCCATGAACCGCCGCTCGTCGGAGTCTCCCGCTCGCTCCGATCGGCGAGGACGGCGAGGAACCGCCGCTGCGGCTCGTCGAGATCGGCGGCCTCGACCGGCAGCGCGTCGCGCTGAACGGCGATCCGGGCACCCTCCGGCGCGTAGGTCTCGAGCCAGGCTCGGGCGGCAGTCTCGCGTTCGGCGAGGATCGCCACTTCCGTCTCACTGAGCCGGCTCCCCTTCTCGACCTCGGCCGCTGCGGCGGGCGTCGCCGTGGGCTGCTGGACGAGGAAGGCGACGTGGCCGAAGGCGAGCCGGAAGGCGGCCGCCCGCTCGGCGACGACCGCCGGATCCGTCGCGAGGGATGCGTACGCGAAGAGCCGTTCCGGCGACGGCGGGAGCGTGCCCCGGACCTCCCGTCCCGCGGCGGCGTCGGCGACCCGGTCAAACTCGTCGAAGAGGCGCGGGATCGCGTCCGTCCCGTCCGGGTCGAACTCGATGGCGCTGTTGGGACGTGGGCGGATGAAGAGGAAGCGGAGCTGCTCGGGCGGAACGACCTCCGCGATCGTGTGAGCGGCCGCTCCCCTCCCCTTCGAGGTCGACATCTTGCGGCCGCCGATGTTGAGGAACTCGTACGGCACGTTGAGCGGCGGCTCCCGCTCGAACACCTCGCGGGCGATCGCGTCCGACCGGTCGCGGGAGCCGCCGGCCGTGGCGAGATCCTTGCCGCACGGCTCGATCGTCACGCCGAAGATGCTCCACTGGGCGGCCCATTCGAGGTTCCAGCCAAGCTTTGCCCGGCCGCCGAACGGCGAGACCCATCCGGACCGCCCGCAGCCCTGCGCCCACGCGACGAGCGACGGGCGGCATTCGTAGTAGACCCGGTCGCCGTCCCAGCGGGTGACGATGGTCGTCCCCACCCTGCCGCACTGCTCGCACACGACCTGGACAGGGTGCCATGCGTCAGGGTGCTGAACATTGGCGACACGGCGATAGATCTCGCGGACCTGGGCAGCGCGATCGAGGGCGATCCGGATGTACGGGTCGACATCGCCGGCGGCGTAGACCTCGCTCATCCAGTAGTAGCGGTCCGGTCGGATGCCGAGGCCGGCGAACGTGTCGATGAACGTCTGCGCGTGATGGCGGGCGTACGAGGCGTGGCAATCGCCCGCCTGGTCCGGCACGTGGGCGAGCGGTCGACCCATCTCGGTCTCGACCGCGTCCGGCGTGAGGAGCGCCTGCGCGTCCATCGGATCGAGATCGTCCACGCCGTAGAGGAGCTCCGTCTCAAAGTCGCGGGCCCGCAGGGCCCGGGCGATGACGTCGAGGATGACGGGGCCGCGGAGGCTGCCGACGTGGACGGTCCCGGACGGCGTCTTGCTGTCGTTCACGACCTGCCGGCCGCTCACCGACGCCGCCAGTTCGTCCGCCCAGTCCATGATCGCCGCCTCTGTGGCCGCCTCGCCCCGAGCCCGGGCTCAGCTGATCTTGGTGACCGTGTACGTGAAGTCGCCCGCGGGGACGTGGACGAGGACCTTGTCGCCCTTCCGCCGACCGAGGAGCGCCCGGCCGACCGGTGATTCGTTGGAGATCCGCCCGGCGGCCGGCTTCGCCTCCGTGGATCCGACGATCGTGAAGCTCTCGTCGCCGTCCTCGCCGGTCACGCTCACGGTGGACCCGATCTGGACGTGATCGACCGAATGATGCTCGTCGATGATCGTCGCGTTCTTGATGAGCGACTGAAGCGTCTGGATCCGGCCCTCGACGAACGCCTGCTCGTTCTTCGCGTCTTCGTACTCGGCGTTCTCGGAGAGGTCGCCATGCTCCTTCGCATCGTGGATCCGCGACGCGACCTCCGCCCGGCGGACGTTCGTCATCTCCTCGAGCTCGGACTTCAGGCCCTCGAGGCCTTCGCGTGAGAGGTAGGTGGGCTTGTTCACGGTGGCTGATCCCCGCTGACGATCGGCTGATGGGACGCGTCGCTCGCTCGTGCGCCGAGCCGGGAGGGCGGTGCTGGGCGCTGAGGTGGTCGCCCCGCCGCGGCCGTCTAATGAAGAACGAACCCCGGGCGTTCCGCGCGCGGCGGGCCCGAAGTTCGACCGGCGCGTATCCTAGCCGCCGGCCGGCGCCCGGTCAAACGCGACGGTCAAACGCGACGGTCAGGCGGTTGCGAGGCGGGCGGTTGCGAGGCGGGCGGTTGCGAGGCGGGGGCCGCGTCTGGACGTCCGCGAGCCCTGGACGGTCCACCTGCTCACCACCGGAACGTTGGAGGCGCAGCGGGGGTCCATTGCGTCTCCCGTGCTCTCCGGGTGGACGGTTGAGACGGATCGGGGCATCCAGACCCTGATTCTCCTTTCGAACGCTCCGGGGATGAGCGGATGAGAATCCACAGACCGCGCGCGAGGAGGCGACCGGAGGGCCCGCGATTCACGGCGGCCGGAGGGCCCGCGATTCACGGCGGCCGGAGGGCCCGCGATTC
>JADMIG010000033.1 GCA_015478725.1 Chloroflexota bacterium
GGCCCACGCCGTCCCGCCGGCCCACGCCGTCCCGCCGGCCCACGCCGTCCCGCCGGCCCACGCCGTCCCGCCGTCCCGCGACCTCCCCGCCTCCGGGCCGCAGCGCCGCCACGTCATCGTCGCCATCGTCAACAACCGGCCCGGCGTCCTCAATCGGGTCGCGAGCCTCATGCGGGCCCGGAACTTCAACATCGATTCGCTCGCCGTCAGCCATACCGACGCACCCGACATCAGCCGGATGACCGTCACGGTTCGCGGCGATGACGTCCTCGTGGAGCAGGTGACGAAGCAGCTCTATCGACTCATCGACGTCCTCAAGGTCCAGGAGCTGACGACCGAGCCGACGGTCGAGCACGAGCTCGCCCTCGTCAAGGTGCGAGCGTCCGACTCGACCCGGGCGGAGATCCTCAAGGTCGTCGAGCTGTACCGCGGCCGCGTGGTGGACATCGCGGACGGGTCGGTGATCGTCGAGGCGACCGGCACGGAGCCCGAGGTGGACGCGCTCATCGCGCTCCTCCGCGGCTTCGGCATCAAGGAACTCGTCCGCACCGGCACGGTCGTCATGACCCGCGGTGCCCAATCCATCGAGGAGGCGACGAAGCGATGACGGCGAAGATGTACTACGACAACGATGCGGATCCGTCGGCGCTCGCCGGCCAGACCGTCGCGATCGTGGGCTACGGCAGCCAGGGCCACGCCCACGCCCTCAATCTCCACGAGTCGGGTGTCGATGTCATCGTCGGTCTCCAGCCGGGCAGCAAGAGCCGGCCGCTCGCCGAGGAGGCGGGCCTGCGCGTCGCCGACGTCGCATCCGCGGTCCGCGCGGCGGACGTCGTCATGATCCTCGTCCCGGACACCGGCCAGAAGGCCGTCTACGACGCGGAGATCGAGCCGAACCTTCGAGCGGGGCAGCTGCTCATGTTCGCCCACGGCTTCAACATCCACTTCGAACGGATCGATCCACCCGGCGACGTCGACGTCTCGATGGTCGCCCCCAAGGGCCCCGGTCACCTGCTTCGCAGCGTCTACCAGGCGGGCGGCGGTGTGCCGGCCCTCTTCGCGGTCCATCGCGATGCGACCGGGACAGCCCGCGCCCGAACCCTCGCCTACGCGCGCGCCCTCGGCTGCACCCGCGCCGGCGTCCTCGAGACGACCTTCGCCGAGGAAACGGAGACGGACCTCTTCGGCGAGCAGTCCGTCCTGTGCGGCGGTACGGCGGCGCTGGTGAAGATGGCGTTCGAGACCCTCGTCGAGGCAGGCTATCAGCCGGAGCTCGCGTACTTCGAGACGATGCACGAGCTCAAGCTCATCGTCGATCTCATGTACCGCGGCGGCCTCAACTTCATGCGCTTCAGCGTTTCCGACACCGCCGAGTACGGCGACTACGTGTCCGGGCCCCGGATCGTCGACGAGCACGTCCGGACGACGATGCGCCAGGTCCTCCACGAGATCCAGGACGGGACCTTCGCCTCGCGCTGGATCGCCGAGAACGACTCCGGCCGACATGAGTTCGAGCGGATGCGGGCGGCGGACCGCGACCATCGCATCGAGCAGGTCGGCGCGGCGCTCCGCAGCCAGATGGCGTTCCTCGACCCGGTGACCGTGGTCGCCGGCCAGGCCCAGGCCACCGCGAGCGGAGCGGCCCGCTCATGACCGCCGGCGTACCGAGCGGCACAGTCCGCATCTTCGACACCACGCTCCGCGACGGCGAGCAGGCACCCGGCGCGGGGCTCACCGCGGCCGAAAAGCTCGACGTCGCCCGTCAGCTCGTGCGCCTCCGGGTGGATGTCATCGAAGCCGGCTTCCCGGCCGCCTCACCCGGCGACTTCGAGGCGGTCAACCGGATCGCCCGGGAGACGAAGGGCGTCGCGGTCGCGGCTCTCGCCCGCTGCCGCGACGGCGACCCGCAACGGGCGGTGGAGGCGATCCGGGTGGCCGAGCGGCCGCATCTCCACGTCTTCATCGCCACCTCGGACATCCACCTCAAGCACAAGCTCCGGATGGATCGCGACCAGGCGCTCGCCGAGGCACGGCGGTGGGTGCGCTACGGCCGCGAGGCACTCGGCGCGGACGCCGAGATCGAGTTCTCCGCGGAGGATGCGAGCCGGACGGATCCCGACTACCTCATGACGATGTACGAGGCGGTCGTGGAGGCCGGGGCGACGACGGTCAACATCCCCGACACCGTCGGCTACGCGATCCCCGCCGAGTTCGGCGTGCTCGTCCGGCGGGTCGTGGACCTCGTCGGCCGCGACGCGACGGTGAGTGTCCACTGCCACAACGACCTGGGGCTCGCCACGGCGAACACGCTCGCCGCCGTCCAGGCCGGGGCGCGCCAGGTGGAGGTGACGATCAACGGTCTCGGCGAGCGGGCCGGCAACGCCTCGCTCGAGGAGGTCGTGATGGCCCTCCGGACGCGACCGACCCAGTTCCCCGATCTGGCGAGTCGTGTCCAGACCGAGCAGATCACGGCCGCGAGTCGGCTCGTGAGCTACCTGACCGGCTTCGCCGTCCAGCCGAACAAGGCGATCGTCGGCGGCAACGCCTTCGCCCACGAGAGTGGGATCCACCAGGACGGCGTCATCAAGAACCCCCTCACGTACGAGATCATGACCCCCCAGTCCATCGGGCTCGCCGGCAGCCAGCTGACGATCGGCAAGCTGTCCGGCCGGCGCGGCCTCCAGGGCAAGCTCCGCGAGCTCGGCCACGAGGTCGAGGGCGAGCGGCTCGAGGCCATCTACCGGTCCGCCATCGCCCTGGCCGACGCGAAGAAGGAGGTCACGGACGCGGATCTCCTCGCCATCGTCGAGCAGAATGCGGCCGAGGTCCCGGTTTCCGTCGCGCTCGTGGGCTGGAGCGTCACGTCGTCCCACGGCGGGAATGCGACCGGCACGGTCTCGGTCCTCGTCGGCGGCGCGGACCGCGGCGCGGAGGCGACCGGCAACGGTCCGGTCAACGCTCTGTACGGCGCGGTCGATCGGGCGATCGAGCCGGTCCTCGGCTGGACCCCGGTCCTCACCGAGTACGAGATCAAGGCGGTCTCGGCCGGCGAGGACGCCCAGGGCCAGGTCCTCGTTCGCTGTCGGCGGTCCATCGACGACGGCCCCGGGGCGCTCGTCGTCACCGGCCACGGCCTCTCGACGAACATCATCGAGGCGTCGCTCGATGCGTACCTCGTCGCGATCAACAAGCTCCACGGGGCGGAGATCCCGAGCGTGAGCTCGGCGTTCGTCGCGCCGGCCACGGCGGAGGAACTCCCATGAGGACGTATCGGGTCGTCGCGATCCCCGGCGACGGCGTGGGACCGGAAGTCGTCGGACATGCGCGCTCCGCCCTCGACGCGGCGGGCGATCGGTTCGGCTTCGCGATCGAGTGGGACGAGATCGTCGCCGGTGGGGCGGCCATCGACACCTACGGCGTCGCGATCCGTCCGCAGGACGTCGACCGCTGCGCGGCGGCGGATGCCGTCCTGCTCGGTGCCGTCGGTGGTCCCCGCTGGGACGATCCGAGCTCGACCGTCCGGCCGGAGCAGGCACTCTTCGCCCTTCGTGGCGGTCTCGGCCTCTATGCGAACCTCCGCCCGGTGACCGTCCATCCGGCGCTCGTGCCGTCGTCACCGCTCCGCCCGGAGCTCCTCGCCGGCGTCGACCTCCTCATCGTCCGCGAGCTCACCGGTGGCCTCTACTTCGGGAAGCCGTCGGAGGAACGGGCGACGGCGGACGGTCGGGTCGCGGTCGACACGCTGTGGTACACGGAGGCGGAGATCCGGCGGATCGTGCGCCTCGCCTTCGAGCTCGCCCGGACGCGCCGGTCGCGACTCACCCAGGTGGACAAGGCGAACGTCCTGGCCACGAGTCGCCTGTGGCGGAAGGTGGCCGAGGAGGTCCATGCGGACTTCCCGGACGTGACCCTCGAGCATCGGCTCGTCGACTCCACGGCGATGCTCCTCGTCACCCGGCCGAGCGCGTTCGACGTGGTCGTGACCGAGAATCTCTTCGGCGACATCCTGTCCGACGAGGCGGCGGTCCTCGCGGGATCGCTGGGCATGCTGCCGTCGGCCTCGCTCGGCGAGCGCCGCACCGCGAGCGGCACGTTCGGCCTGTACGAGCCGATCCACGGCACTGCCCCGGACATCGCCGGACGGGACGCGGCGAATCCGATCGGGACGATCCTCTCGGCCGCGATGCTCCTCCGCTGGTCACTCGGCGAGGTCGAGGCGGCGACGGCCATCGAGGCCGCGGTGAGCGGTGCTCTCGACGACGGTCAGCGGACGGCGGATCTCGTCCCGCCGGGTGTCGCCACCGGGGACGGGCAGACCGTGGTCGGCGGGACGGCGATGACGCGGGCGATCCTCGATCGGCTCGGGGCAGGGGTGCCGGCATGACGGACGCGGCCGGCGCGACCGATGCGGCCGGTGCGGACGCCTCGGGGAGCGCGATGACGGATCGCCCGGTCGTCCTCTACGACACGACGCTTCGCGATGGGACGCAGGGCGAGAACGTCATCCTCTCTCTCGCCGACAAGCTCCGGATCGCCCGGATGCTCGACGAGTACGGCATGCCCTACATCGAGGGCGGCTGGCCCGGCTCAAACCCCAAGGACATCGACTTCTTCGCGACCGCCAGGACGATGACCTGGCAGACGGCGAAGCTTGCCGCATTCGGATCCACCCGGCACCGTTCGAATCGACCCGAGGCGGACCCGAACCTCCGCGAGCTCGTCGCCGCGGAGACGCCGGTCGTGACGATCTTCGGGAAGAGCTGGCTCCTCCACGTGACGGAGGTCCTCGGTGCCACCGCGGCCGAGAACCTCGACATGATCGCGGACTCGATCCGCTTCGTCGCCGAGCGCGGTCGCGAGGCCATCTACGACGCCGAGCACTATTTCGACGGTTATGGTGCGGACCGCGACTACGCCCTCGCGACGCTCCGGGCGGCGCGTGACGCTGGCGCTCGATCGATCGTCCTGTGCGACACGAACGGCGGAACGCTCACCGGCCGGCTCGTCGAGATCGTCCGCGACACGATGGCAAGCCTCGACGCCGATCCCGGCGCGCCCCCGGTCGCCTGGGGGATCCACACTCATAACGACGCCGAGCTCGCGGTCGCGAACTCGATCGCCGCGGTGGCCGCCGGCGTCAGGCATGTCCAGGCGACGATCAACGGCTACGGCGAGCGCTGCGGCAACGCGAACATGGTGAGCGTGCTCGCCAACCTCGCCCTCAAGACGGCGCACCCATTGATTCCGGCCGGCGGCGGCGATCTCGCCGACCTCACGATCCTGTCGCGGAGCGTGGCCGAGATCGCGAACATCGCCCCGAACGACTTCCAGCCGTATGTCGGCCGATCGGCGTTCGCCCACAAGGGCGGTGTCCACGGCGCCGCGGTGGCGAAGGTCGAGCGGAGCTATCAGCACGTCGACCCGTCCGCCGTGGGCAACGAGGGCCGGCTCGTCGTCTCGGAGCTCGGCGGTCGGGCCAATACGGCCATCCGGGCCCGGCAGCTCGGCCATACGCTCGAGGGGGTCGTGGATCCACGGGAGCTGTCGCGGCTCATCAAGCGGCTGGAGGCGGACGGGCTCGCCTTCGAGGGCGCGGAGGCGTCCTTCGAGCTCCTCATCCGGCGCCATCAGCCGAACTACGTCGCGCCGTTCCGGATCGTCGATTTCACCGTCCTCACGGAGCAGCGGGACGGGCGCGAGCTGCGGGCCGAGGCGACCGTCAAGCTCGCCGTGGACGGAGAGACGCTCCACACGGCGGCGGACGGCAACGGCCCGGTGAACGCCCTCGACGCGGCGCTCCGCAAGGCCCTCCTCGCGTTCTATCCGCAGGTCGATTCCGTCCATCTCGTCGATTACAAGGTCCGCATCCTCGACGGTGGGGCCGCCACCGGGGCGAAGACCCGTGTCGTCATCGACTCGCGGGACGGCGAACGCTCGTGGTCCACGATGGGCAGCGACACGAACATCATCACCGCGAGCTGCGTCGCGCTCGTCGACTCGCTCGAGTACGCGATCTGGAAATCCGCCGCGGAGCTTCGCCGCCGCGACGAGCGCCAGTTCGCCGTGCCGAGCACCCCATCGCCATCCGTCCCGACTCCATCCGTCCCGACCTCGACCCACACGCCCGGGAGGTAGACCATGGCTCCTGCGACTGCCGGCCCGGCCGGTTCGCCCAGCGCGGACACCCCCGCGCCGGCGCTCCATCTCAGCCGCTGGACCGTCACGTCCGGCAGCAACGTGCAGAGCCGGGGGGCCGTCGTCATCGCCTCAGGCGATCACCAGTGGGACGCGAGCGCAGAGGGGAACGGCGCCGTCGACGCCATCTACCGGGCCGTGGACGCGGCGCTCGCCGGCGTCCTCGCCGGCCACCCGCGACTGCTCGCCTACGACATCCACGCCGTGGCCGAGGGGCCGGATTCCGAGGGCGTCGTGACGGTCGAGATCGCGCCGCCGGCCGAGGGGACGGGCGCACGGGCGACAGGCCGCTATCGTGGCCGGGCGACGAGCACGAACATCATCGCCGCGTCCATCGAGGCGTATCTCGAGGCGCTCAACGGGTTGCTCGCCGAGGCTCACTGGGCGGGCGCGACGGAGGCCGCCGGCAACCGCCGCCGAGCCAAGGCTGCCGCAGCGGCGAAGAGCAGCCGGCGGGCCGAGTTTGACGAGGACGAGGCCCATCACGATACGACCGCCTGGTTCGAACGCTGAGCGGCTCGCTGCCCCGGGTCGCCTTCCAGGGCGAGCCCGGAGCCTTCAGCGAGGAGGCGGTCCTCGCCTTCTTCAGTGCCGTCGACCCGGTCGCCGTGCCGACCTGGCGTGCCATCTTCGACGCCGTCCGCGACGGGACCGTGGACGCTGGTGTCTGCGCGATCGAGAACTCCCTTGCCGGCTCCATCCGCGAGACGTACGACCTCCTCGCGCAGTTCGACCTCTCGATCGTCGGCGAGGTGAGCGTCCCGGTCCGCCTTGCCCTGCTTGCCCTGCCCGGCCAGGCCATCGAGTCGATCGAACGGGTCTACTCCAAGGCGGAGGCGCTCGCCCAGGCGGACGAGTACCTCCGCTCCCGACCGTGGCAGGTCCTCACGACGTACAACACGGCGGGTGCAGCGCGGCAGATCGCCGAGCGACGCGAGACGGGTGCCGCGGCCGTCGCATCGCCCCGGGTCGCGGCGATCTACGGCCTCGAGATCCTTGCCGACGGGATCCAGAGCGGTGCGGAGAACCGCACCCGGTTTGCGGTGCTGGCACGTGGACCTGCCGTGCCGGACGGCTGGCGCGCGGCCGGGGCCGCGTCACGGTCCATGCCGACCGAGCCGGAGTCCATGGCGATCGGGGCCGTGCCGGGGGCCGTGCCGACCGTGCCGACCGTGCCCGACCTCAAGACGACCCTCGTGTTCGCCGTCCGGAACGTGCCAGGGTCGCTCCATCGATGCCTTGGTGCGTTCGCCGAGGCGGGCATCAACCTGTCCCGCCTCGAGTCGCGCCCGACGCGGGCCGCCCGCTGGGAATACGTCTTCTGGGTCGACCTCGACGCCGATCCGGCCACGCCTGCGTGCGCCGCCGCGCTCGAGGCACTCCGGGCGGAGGCAGCCATGGTCCGGATCCTCGGGACGTATCCGCGAGCAGCCGAGGACTGACGGGCCCACCGGCGAGCCCTTCCGGGCTGACGGTGCGCACCGACTGCCGGCCCGGTGCCGCTCGCGGATCCGCCGCATCCTCGCGCCTTGCCCAGGGTGGGTCAGAAATTGGCGGATGGTCTTCACCCGGGCATTGGTCTGCCGGTCCATGCCCCGGCGGGCATGATCGTGATGGAGGGAGCCGGCCGGCCCTCGAATCCACGCTCGCGAGCACCAGAAGAAACGGGACGTCACCCCGTCAGCCCGGACGAGCGACCGCCTGGAGCGCACATGACAGGAACGGACGGAGCTGCTCGGCTCCCTGACCGCCTGGAGAGCAGATGGCAGAAACGGGCGGAAGCGGGCACGAGCACCCGCGCCCGGTAGAATGGTCGCACCCGATCGCGCCCCGCTCCAGGAGTCCCTCGATGACCACCGTCACCGGCGCCAGGCCGCATCCGATCTTCCTCGCCGGTCGCTGGGTGGACTCGCCCGATCCGCTCGTGGTCGCGAACCCGGCCGACCCCGCGAACCCTGCCGGCGCGACGTATCACGCGACCGAGGCGCAGTACGAGGAGGCGGTCAGCGCAGCGGTCGCCGCCTTCGAGGTGACCCGCCATCTCCCCGCCTACGAGCGCGGCGCGATCCTGCGGAACATCAGCGCCGGGATCAAGGCCCGTCGCGAGGAGCTTGGCCGGCTCATCGCGCTCGAGGCGGGCAAGCCGATCCGCGACGCCCTCAACGAAGTGGACCGTGCGGTCCTCACGTTCCGTCTCGGGGCGGAGGAGGCGGAGCGGATGGTCGGCGAGGTCATCCCGCTCGATCTCATGGCGAGCAGCCGCGACCGGGTCGGCATCACCCGCCGCTTTCCGATCGGCCCGGTGGCCGGCATCAGCCCGTTCAACTTCCCGCTCAACCTCGCCGCCCACAAGGTCGCCCCGGCGATCGCCGCCGGCTGCAGCATCGTCCTCAAGCCGCCGTCCAAGGACCCCCTCACGATGCTCACGGTGGCCGAGATCGTCGAGGAGTCGGGCGCGCCGGTCGGCTCGGTGAGCGTCCTGCCGATGAGCCGCGAGCTCGGCGACCGGATGGTCAGCGACGAGCGGTTCAAGCTCCTCACGTTCACCGGGAGCCCGTCCGTCGGCTGGCGGATGAAGGCCCGGGCGGGCAAGAAGAAGGTCGTCCTCGAGCTCGGCGGCAATGCCGGGGTGATCGTCGATCGAACCGCCGACCTCGACTGGGCCGTCCGCCGCTGCCTCGTGGGTGCGTTCACGTACGCCGGCCAGGTCTGCATCAGCGTCCAGCGGATGTTCGTCCACGAGGACGTCTGGGAGCCGTTCATGGCGAAGTTCGTCGACGGTGCCCGGGCACTCAGGCTCGGCGACCCGCTCGACGCCTCGACGGACCTCGGGCCGATGGTCGACGAGGCGGCCGCGTCGCGGACCCAGCGCTGGGTGGACGAGGCGGTCGCGCTCGGCGGGAAGCTCCTCCTCGGCGGCCGGGCGGAGGGGACGTTCTTCGCGCCGACGATCCTCACCGACACACCGCTCAGCGCCCAGGTCTGCAGCAACGAGGCGTTCGCGCCGCTCGTGGTCGCCTTCCCGTTCCGCGAGTTCGACGACGCGATCCGGGCGGTCAACGACTCGTTCTTCGGCCTCCAGACGGGCGTCTTCACGAACGATCTCGGCCACGCCTGGCGGGCCTTCTCCGAGCTCGAGGTCGGCGGCGTCATCGTCAACGACATCCCGACCTACCGGATCGACCACATGCCCTACGGCGGGGTCAAGGACTCGGGGCTCGGCCGCGAGGGGCTCCGCTGGTCGATCGAGGACATGACCGAACTGCGGATCATGGTGCTCGCACAGCCGCAGTAGCCGATCCTCCCGGCCCACGTTCGGGGTCACGCTGAGGCGCTCCCCGGTCGACCATCGGAACGCCCGGCGTTCCAGCCGACACGACGCGGTTGCCGCCGGATCGCCCGGCGTTCCAGCCGCCGCAGGATCGCGACTCGCGCTGGCCCTCGGCGTCCGTCAGGAACGCCCGGCGTTCAAACCGACCTCAAACCGGGTGACGAGACGGCGGACGCGGACCGTCGCGCGTCAGGTGGAACGCCCAGCGTTCCGCGCCGGGAGCGCCTGAGGTCGCAACCCGGAGCCCAAGCCGCAGCCGCGCCCGGCGACCGGCTGGGGCGCAGGAGTCAACCCGCGCCTTCGACCAGGGGTCCCTCGAAGGTGGCGATCGCCGCGCGATAGGCGTCCGGGACGCGTGCCGGACGCCGGCCGCTCGCGTCGACGAGGACGAGTGTCTGGCTGGCCGTGCACATGAGGGCGTCGTCGACGACCCGGTAGGCCGCACATTCGGAGGTGACGCTCGTCTGCCCGATCCGGCTCGTCCGGACGAAGACCTCGAGGAGATCGTCGAAGCGGGCGGGTGCCTCGTACTCGACCGTGAGCGCCTTCATGACGAACTCGGCGTCCCCCTGGCGGATGAGGTGAAGCCCGAGGTGGCGGTGGTACTCGAGCCGCGCATGGTCGAAATACGGCAGGTAGCGACCGTAGTAGACGATGCCCTGGGCGTCCGTATCACTGAACCAGACACGGGCGAGCGCCGAGTAGCGGAACGGCGGGCGGCGATCCGTCAGGCGGCCGGTCTCGAGGTCCATCGCCGCCGATCGTAGCGGAGGTGGCTACCATTCGCGCATGGCGAGCCGACAGACTCGACGGGCCGCACGATCCCGGCCACCAGTCGAACCGCGTCGCCGGCGGAGCGGCATCCGGCTCCTCGTCCTCATCGCCGCCGTCGCTCTCGCCGTCTTCGCCCTCGCCGGGCCGGCACTCGTCGCGGTGCGCGTCGCGCCCACGCCGAGCTGACGCACCGTGCCGCCCTCGTCCCGCTACCGCACCGTGCCCCCCGGCGCGGGATCGTGCACCGTGACGGCGCCGAGCCCCCGCGCCGCGAGCTCCGTCCGGAGCTGATCCGGTCGGCCGGTGAAGACCGGGAAGGTTCCGTAGTGGATCGGCATGACGTCCTTCACGCCGAGCAGCTCGACGGCCAGCGCGGCCTCACGAGGCCCCATCGTGTAGTGGCCGCCGATCGGGAGGATCGCGAGGTCCGGACGGTACAGCTCGCCGATGAGGCGCATGTCGGAGGTGACCGCCGTGTCGCCGGCGTGATAGAAGCGGAACCCGTTCTCGAGCTCCACGACGAAGCCTGCCGGCTCACCGAGGTAGAGCGGCACGCCGCCGTCCGCGTTCCAGTCGCCGGCCGAATGATCCGCGCCGGTCATCGTCACCCGCAACCCGGCCGCCTCGACCGTGCCGCCCTTGTTCATGCCGGTGACCTGGTCCGCGCCACCGGGCAGCTGGCGAGCGAGCCAGAGGCTCAACTCGTGGATGCACGGCCAGGCGGGCCGGAGGCGCGAGGCGATCGCGACGGCTTCGCCCATGTGGTCACTGTGGCCGTGCGTCACGAGGAGGAGGTCGCATCGATCGACCGCGTCCGCCGACTTCGTGCTCAGCGGGTTCCCGAACCATGGGTCGATGAGGATCGTGCGCCCGCCCGGCGTCGTCACCTCGACGCACGCGTGGCCGTACCAGGTGAACGTGGTATCGCGATCGAGCCCCATGTGGCACACCTCCGCCCGCATCGTAGTCCGAACCTCCCGTGTTCGGGTCCGCCCTGGTCGGGGGCTGCCTCCGGGGCGACCCGACTACACTCGCCCGTGTGGCAGCCCAGCGCATCGCGGAAAACCTCGCGTACATCAACTGGACGGTGCTCGTGGCCGTCGCCCTCGGCGCGTACGGGGTGGTGGTCCTCGCCCGTCTCCGCACGCCGGCGACCCGCGGCTACCTTGTGTTCACGGCCGCATGTGCGGCGGGCTTCGGCCTCCTCGCCTGGCTCTCGGACTCGGGGCTCCCGACCACCGGGAGCGGGCCAGCGGCCATCGCATGGACTGCGCTCTCGAGTGGCTCGGCCGTCCCGATCGATCCGGCCTGGGAGACCCCGCGGCGTCTCGCGCTCGTCGCATTCACCGTCATCGCCGCCGCCTACACCGTCGCCCTCGCCCGCCGCCGTCGCGCCCCGATCCTTGCCGCTGCCGGTCTCGCCGCAGGCCTCGTCGCGATCGGCGCCGCGTCGCTCGGCTGGAGCGCCGATCCGGCCGCGGCGGTCCCGCTCGTCGTCCAGCTCGCCATCCTCTCGGCGGCGACCGGCGGCGTGTTCGCCGCGATGATCCTCGGCCACTGGTACCTCGTGACCCCGAAGCTGCCGGAGGGCCCGCTCGTCCTCGTGAGCCGGCTGCTCTTCTGGGTCGTGGCCTGCCAGGTGATCCTGTTCGTCGTGTGGGTCGCCAGCGGCACGGGCGGCGGGGGTCCATTCTCCGCGCTGACCGGCCCGTGGGCGCTGTTCGTCTGGCTCCGGCTCCTCGTCGGGCTCGGCTTCCCGCTCATCGTCTCGTGGGCCGCGATCCAGACGGCGCGTACCCGCTCGATGGAGTCGGCGACCGGCCTCCTGTATATCGATGTCGGAGCGATCGCGGCCGGGACCATCCTCGCCGCGGGCCTGTACTTCGGCGCCGGCCTGCTCGTATGACACGCCGGCTCGCATGACCAACCAGATGGATCGACATGCCCGGCTGAGGAGGCGAAACGACCGATGAAGGACGACCGCAGCTACGAGATCGGACCGCAGGATCGCGAGTGGATCGAGGCGACCGCCGCAGCGGTCCACCCGGCCCTCGCCGCGATCGAGGCGGCGGCCGAACCCGCGCGCATCCCGATCCTCGATCGCGAGAGCGGCCGCGTCCTCGCCGTCCTCGCCGCCGGACGGCGACGGATCTGCGAGGTGGGCACCGCGTACGGCTACTCGACCCTCTGGATGGCGCTCGCCCAGGACGCGGGCGGGTCCATCGTGACGATCGATCCGGATCGCGGGCGGACGGACCTTGCCCGCGGCTTCTGGCGCCAGGCTGGCGTGGCCATCGGGCGGATCACCGTCGTCAACGCCCCGGCGCTCGAGGCGTTCGCGGCGACCGATCCCGCCCTCGCCGGACCATTCGACCTCGCCTTCATCGACGCGATCAAGGGCGAGTACCAGGCGTATCTCGAGGCGCTCGTCCCGCGCCTCGTCCATGGCGCTCTCGTCGTCGCCGACAACGTCCTGTGGACCGGCCGTGTCTCCGGCGCGCGACCGTCGGACCCCGATGACGAGAGCACCGCCGCGCTCCAGGCGTTCGACCGGGCGATGCTTCGCGACCGGCGCTTCGACGCGACGATCCTGCCCGTCGGCGACGGGCTGCTCGTCGCGGCCTACCGCGGTTGAGGCACGACCGGCGATGCGGGTCCGGGTCCGGCTGTTCGCCGTCCAGCGTGAGCTCGCCGGCACGCGCGAGGTGGCGCTCGAGCTCGCCGACGACGCGACGATCGAACTCGCCTGGGAGGCTCTCGTCGGCCGGTTCCCGCTGCTCGGGCCGGGCCGCGCCGCCGTGCGGTTCGCCCGCAACGGGACCTACGCGGATCCCACGGACCGTCTCGCCGACGGCGACGAGCTCGCCTGCATCCCGCCGGTGAGCGGCGGCGAGGACGATCCGGCGACCCGGATCGTCGAGCTCCGTGCGGCACCATTCGACGCGCGAATCCTCGGTGAGCTGGCGGACCGTCTCGCCACGCCAGGGGACGGCGGTGTCGTAGGGTTCCTCGGCCGGACGCGGCTGACGGCCGGCACGCCGGCGCCCGGGCAGGAGGCCGAGGCGGCACGCCACGCGGGTCGCGCGGTGGAGGGCCTCGAGTACGAGGCTCACGAGTCGATGGCACTCACGATCCTCGGCGCGATCGCCGACGAGGCGGCCGAGCGCTTCGGCGTCCGGCGGCTCGCGATCGTCCATCGGACCGGCGCCGTCCCGCTCGGCGATGTGAGCGTCGCGGTCGTGGCGGTCGCGCCGCATCGTGACGCGGCGTTCCGCGCGGCCCGCTACGCGATCGACGAGACCAAGGCGCGGGCCCCCATCTGGAAGGCGGAGCGCTTCAGGGACGGTCACGTCTGGGTGGGCGCGCCCGCGCGCACGTCACCTCCCGCCGACGCGGAGCCCTGATACTGTCCGGGTGACCGACCTCGGACCGATCGATCGGCTCGTCGAGCGGGCCTCGACGCTCGCCGGCGCCTGGGGAGCTCGCGCCAGGCGCTCGACCACTCCGGGCCAGGAGCGAGCGCTGCTCCGGCTCTTCGGTGTTCACGGCCTCGATCGGGCAGGCCGACCACTCGCCGGGGAGGTCGTCGACCGGTATGTGTCGGGCGGCCCGAGCCGGCTCGCCGGCGGCGTCGTCCTCCCGTTCTGCGTCGCCCTCCTCGAGTATGAGCTCGGACCCCAGGAGATCGCCCTCGAGGTGGCCGCCGGGACGATCGATCTCGGGCTCGAGGCCGAGAGCCTCGAGGATGGCGGGCGACGGGCGGCGGCCGAGACGGAGGCATCACGGCTCGGCGCCCTCGCGAGTGCGCGGATCGACGCGAACCGGACAGCGCGCCGGGAGCTCCTCGACCTCCTCGGCGACGCGCCGATGCCGTGGCTCGGGATGGTCGTACCGGATCCGACGGCGGAGGACGCCCGCCGGACGGTCGGGGGCCTTGTCCGGCGAGGGGCCGACCTCCTCCACGTGGAGATCCCGGTGGGGCGCGAGCTCGCGATGAGGCTCTCGGACGCGGGACTGGACGTTCCCGGCCACGACCTCGACACGATCCGGTCCTCTCGCCGTGAGGACGGCGTCCTGGATCCCGGCGATGTCGCCCCGGCGGGCAGTCAGCGCGGTCTCACCGTCCTGCGGCGAGCTGCCGACGAGGCCGCTGCCGAGCGACGACGGTACGTCCGGCTGGCGACCGTCGCGCCGGGGCTTGCCGCGCCCGAGCAGGCCGTCGTCGCCGCGTTCGAGCGGATCGACGTGGCGGTCGCCGATGTGGTCGCCGAGATCGTGGATGGCCGGGTGGATCCGGATCGCGCCCTCGCCGATCACGCGTTCGCGCTGCGCCTTCACCGACGCGCCGGATCACTCGTCGTCGTGGGTGCCGGACCCCTCGTCGTGGGGCCGGATCTCGCGAGCGGCATCCCGTCGTCCGCGGTGGTCCGTGCCGGACGGGCGCTGGCCCTGCAGGTCCTCGGCGTGGCACTCGCCCGCGACGCGGGGCTGCCGGCCGAGCAGATCCTCGCCGGTGCGCTCCCCGGCTGGCTCATCGAGGAGCCGGATGCGACGACGCTCGCCATCGCCCAGGCCGCCGTGCGCCGGGCCGCGTTCCGGGACCTCGCGCTCTGCTTCACCGAATCGGCCACCCGAGCGACGGATCGGTCCGGCCGGGCTGCAGGCCGATGGGGGAACGTCGCGGCGGCGACGGTGCCCTTCGCCGGGCGGACCGCTTTCGTCGCACTGGCCGGCGACCCGCCGGACGACGCGATCTCGATGCGGACGGCCATGGATGTGGCGGCGGAGGTCGCCACGGCGATCGATCCGGGCGCGATCCGCGGTCCGGCGCTCGATCAGGCGCGCGATACCGTCGTGGCGGCGCTCAGGACGATCGACGAGCTTGTCGATCGTGGCTGGCGAGCGGTCCTCGGTGAGCCGCTCGATGGGTCGTCGCGGGAGCGGCTTGGTGCGGGTGCGGTCGTGGAGCGGAGCGGAGCGTTCGACCCGATCGCCTGAGCGGCCCTCGGCTCCGCTTCGCCCCTCAGCTCGGCTTCGGCCCGTCCGCGCGGACGCTCTCGACGCTCATGAGGGCGGTGCGGAGCGCCTCGATCCAGTCGCCCTGATGGTCGGCCACGAGGCGGACACACCAGGCGAGCGCCTCGCTCCGGCTTCGGGCGACGCCGGCTTCGACGAGCGTGTCGAGGACCGCCCGTTCGCGCATCCGGAGGCGGGTCATGACCGGAATGCTCAGCGTCGTGAACACGTGAGGCTCGCCGCCGATCGTCACGCCCCAGGCGACCTTGCGCTGGAATCGATGCTCGGCATCGTCCGCGATCCGCATCCGAGGCGCGCGCGACTCTTCACGGAACCCGTCCACGCGCGACGAACGAGCCGCCGCGCGCTCGGCATCCGACGCCTCCGCGCCGACGGCGACGTCCGCAAGCTCCCCCACGACGAGGAGCTCCTCGCGGTCGGAGGTGATGGTCACCGGGCCGTTGAACCAGTCGGTCGGGAGGCGGCCCGTGAACCAGCCGCGGATCTCGTCGATGTGATCGTCAGGCATTGTCGTCTGCTGCTCCTTGTTTGTGTGTCAGTGGTGGTCGCTGGTCCAGATAATTACATCGTTACCATGTAATGTCAACAAATGACCAAGGTACCTTCGGCTCGCAGCCCGCCCGATACACTTCGCCGCGATGAACACTCCCAAGCATCCCGGCGCCGCCCGACCCCTCCGTGACCCCGAGCCGTTCCCGCACCTCCGTCTGCGCACCAGGGCCGCCGAGCTCTTCGACCTGCCGTGGGATCGACCGCTCGAGACGTGGCGGACGGACGAGGGGCGCTTTCGCGAGCTCCGGGTGGGCCCGTCTCGCCACCTCGTCCGGTTCGTCGAGGCGGATGACCGCCTCTTCGCGCTCAAGGAGGAGCCCCTCGAGATCGCCCGCCGCGAGTTCGAAGTGCTTCGCCACCTCGAGGAGGCGGGCCTTCCGGCAGTGTCGGCCACGGGGCTCGCGGAGTCGCCGGATCGCGAGACGGGCATCCTCGTGACCGAGTTCCTCGCCCACTCGCTCCAGTACCGGCGGCTCCTCATGCGCTTCCCGCTCGGCCCGGGCGGCTACCGCCATCGACTCCTCGACGCGATGGCCTGGCTCCTCGTCGATCTCCATCGCGGCGGCGTCTACTGGGGCGACTGCTCGCTCGCGAACACCCTCTTCCGCCGCGACGGCGACCGGATCCAGGCGTATCTCGTGGACGCCGAGACGAGCGAGGTCCACGGGACGCTCTCCGACGGACAGCGCGAATACGATCTCGAGATCCTCGGTGAGAACGTGGCCTTCGGACTGGCCGATCTTGCGATCCTCCAGGGTCGCGAGGATGGCGCGGATGACGCGATCGCCGCGGCGGCCTCGGTGGTGGAGCGCTATCGCGCCCTGTGGGCGGAGCTCACGGAGGCGCCCGAACTCCAGCCCGGTGATCGTCAGGCGGTCCGCAAGCGGATCCGCCGGCTCAACGACCTCGGGTTCTCCGTCGACGAGCTCGAGGTGGTGCCGTCGGAGACGGGTCGGGTCCGGGTGAGGCTCACCGTGGCCGGTCGCGGGTTCCACGCCCGCGTCCTGCGCCGGACAACCGGCCTCGTCGCCCTCGAGAACCAGGCCCGACTGCTCCTCAACGACCTGCGCGAGTACGGCGCCTGGCTCGCCTGGTACGAGCACCGACCGATCGCACCGGACGATGTGGCGGCCCGCTGGCGCGCGGAGGTCTTCGAGCCCACGATGGAACGGGTGCGGGCCGTCGCCGAGCCGGATCGCGACCTCATCCAGGCCTACTGCGACCTCCTCGAGCACAAGTGGCTGCTGTCCGAGCGTGCCGGAGGCGACGTGGGGATGCAGGCGGCCCTCGAGTCGTACCTCGCGGCGGGGGCGCCGGCACCGGAGGTCCCGGCGGCGGAGGCTCTTGCCGCGCAGGTCTCGGCGGCGGAGGTCTCGGCAGCCGAGGTTCGTGCACCGGAGGTTCGGGCCTGACGTCGGTCGTCAGTAGATGCCGGGGATGAACCGCCGCGTCCGGGTCCGGTAGTCGCGATACGCGGGATGGCGGGCGACGAGCCAGGCCTCCTCGCGGCGGGCCTTGGCGTCGAAGAGCACGACGAGCACCGCCGTGAGGATGAGGGCGAGGAACGAGCCGGTCAGGAGGCCCCAGCCGATGCCGCCGGCGACGACCCCGACATACATCGGGTGGCGGATCCGGCCGTAGATCCCGGACTCGACGAGTTCGCTGTGGGCGACCGGCCGAGGGAGCGGGCTGAAGCTCGAGCGGAGCCCCGTGTACGCGACCCCATCGATGACGAGGCCGGCCACGATGAGGAGACCGCCACTCGCCGAGACCGCGACGCCCCACGGCGTCCACGACCCTGCGCTGGCGAGGCCGCCGATCCCCGCCAGGCCGATCGCGGCCATGAGCAGGATCTGCGCGGCGAGCCAGCCTTCACCGCGCGGGCCGAGTGTCGGCAGGCGGGAGTCGGCGTCACTCACGTGCGGGCGATCGCGATCGACGTGCGGGCGGCGGCGGTCGAGGTGTGGGTGGTCGCGAGCGGTCCTTCGACGAGGACCTCGTCGCGCTCGTCGGGTCGGCCGGGCCGCCGGACAAGGTAGCCGTGGTGGATCTCCGTGATCCCGGTCGCGAGCGTCGCGCCGACCGCACAGTACTTCGTCGCCGAGAGCTCGATCGCACGACGGACCGCCGCCGTCTCGAGCTCGGTCGGCCCGTCGACGACGTGGAGGATGTCGATTCGGGTGAAGATCGCCGGCTGGGGTCCGTCGCGCTGCGTACCCTCCGCGCGAACCTCGTACGCCGTGACTGGCTGCCGCTTCTTGCGAAGGATGGAGATGACGTCCATCGCCGTGCAGCCGGCGAGGGCGAGCGGGATGAGCTCGGCTGGTCGGAGGCCGGCATCCTCGGTGGCGTCGTCGAGGACGATCGTGTGACCGCTGCCGGCGAGCGCCCGAAACCGGACGCCGTCACCGTCGAGGTGGAGCGTCGCGGTCCTGACGGTCATCGCCCGGCTGCCACAGCGTCGATCGCGCGGGCGAGGCGTTCGCGCGCCTCCGCGGCGATCTCACGGACCGCGGGAGCCTCGACGATCCCGAGCGCGGCCTGCGGGTCCATCGCCTCGACGATCGTCACGGCGGTCGCGGTCGCGGTCGCGGTCGCGGTCGCGGTCGCGGTCGCGGTCGTCGAGTCGGTCGTCGGCCCGGTCGTCGAGTCGGCCGGCGACGTGCCACGCGCCTCTTCCGTGCGAAGGACCACATTGCACGGCAGGAGCGCCCCGATCGACGCATCTGCCATGAGCGCGCGGTGGGCGAGGGTCGGGTTGCACGCACCGAGGATGACGTGCGGCGCCCACGCGATCCCGAGTTTCGACTGCATCGTCGCGGCGACATCGATCTCCGTGAGGATGCCGAAACCCTCAGCCTTGAGCGCCGACTCCACGAGGGGCCGGACCTCGGCGACCGATCCCGGGACGCGGATCGCGATGGTGTACGGCGCGGTGCTGGTCATGCGTGTCTCCTCGTGCGTGGCAGGGGGTTGGTCGTGGTGGGTCGGGGGCGAGCCAGGTCGGCTCAGCGGCATCGTAGCGCATCGTTTGCGTTCATGCGCAAATACGCAGATTGCGGTTCGAGGATCCCCGGATTTCTGTCAAACGGTCCTCAGGCGGGCACTGGTCGCCGCACGGTCGAGGCCGCGGGAGGTCGGCGCGGGCCCCTGAGCGTGAGATATCTCGGCGAAGGTGGTCAACTCGTGACATCGGGTCATCAGATGGGCACGTGTCACGATCCAGCTGACCAGCGCCCACGTGAGGACCATCTGGCAGGAATGGCGACGCTTGGCAGGAATGGCGACGGCCGACAGGAACGGCCGGCAGGAAGCTGACTCCGGACCCCGTCGCGGACGACTGTCCGGCCGCTACGCCGCGTCAGGAGCGGAGCGGCACCGACTTCGGGGTCGTCGGATCACCGGTCAGAGATGGCTCAGGGGTTGGCGCCGTCCCGGCCCCGCGTTCTGCCGTCCCGGCCCGCGCTGCCGACGAATCGCCCTCGCGCACCGACGACCCGCCCTCGCGCCAGGCCGTGACCACCGCCTCGAGCTGGTCGAGGTGGGCGCGTGCCCGCAGTCGAGACAGGGTCTCACGAGCGGCCTCCACCGCAGCCGCGACCTCCGGGATCGACGGGTCAAGGACCGTGGCCATCTCGATCGCGACCTGCGCCTCCTCGTAGGGGATGCCAAGCGCGTTGAACGCCCGGAGCGCTTCGGCGTACAGGCGGATGGCCTCGGCCGAGCGTCCATCCAGGGCGGCGAGGCCGGCCCGGATCGTGAGCCCCTGCGCCTCCAGCGTGGGTGTGTGGAGTCCGAGTTCGTTGACGGCGGCGAGATCCGCTCGTGCCCCGACGGCGTCGCCGACGCGGATCGCACGCCGCGCGGCGCTCGGCAGCCAGGCCGGCGCCAACGAGGGAAAGTCCGGCAGGCCGGATCGCCACAGGGCTGCGGCATCGGCGAGGCGCCCTTCGGCCAAGGCGATCGTTGCAGGACCGTCGACGGTCGCCCAGAGGACCTGCGGGTCCGTAACCTGCAGCGCGATCTGTCTGATCTCGTCGGCCGCTCCGGGGATCGGTTCGCCGCGTGCCGCGGCGACCATCGCCAGGCTGGAGTACGGCAGGAGGCGGTCGGCTGGTTCGGGATCCTCGGCGAGGGCGGTCTGCCACAGAGCCACCGCCTCGTCCCACTCGCCGATGAGAAGCTCGGCGAATCCGGACAGGGCGAGGAACTGGAACATCCACTGCCGATCGCCGACCCGGCGGGCGAGGGCGAGGGCCTCGCGGGAGACGTCTCGATTCACCTTCGGGTCGAAGTCGGACAGTTCGACCAGCCGGTTGTTCAGCGCGCGGAGGACGGTCCCGGTCAGGCCGTACGCCCGGGCCAGCCGCTCGCCGACCTCGACGACGCCCATCCCCTCCCGGACCCGGCCGACCGACGACAGGGCCGACCCCTTCGTCACGAGCGCGTCGGCGAGGATGGCCGTCAGATCTCCCCGCTCGGCGGCGCTGAGGACCCGTTCAACGATCTCGAGCGCGCGGCGGTGGTCATCCCGGAGGAAGCAGGCGCGGGCGAACTGCGCCTCGAGGCCGACGAAGGCAGGATCCGGCGCCAGGTCGGCGAACTCCGGGACCGCCGACTCGAGGATCCGGAGCGCCCGTTCGGACTGGCGGCCGGACAGGAGCGAGCGGGCGAGTTCTGTCGTCGTCCGGGCCGTCGCTACCCGATCTCCTGCCTCCTTCCGATGGACCAGAGCCCGGTCGAGGAACGACTCCGCTGCCGCATGGTGCCCGGCCGACGTCGCCGAGACCCCGGCGAGTTCGAGGAGGTCCGCCCGCTCGACCGGGTCCACCGCGACGGTCAGTGCCTGCTCGAGGAAGGTCACCGCCTGCTCGTGGCTGCCGAGAGCGGCCGCCCGGCCGGCAGCGGCCCGGAGCGCGATCCGCGCCTGCCCGGCGAGCGCATCCGCCTCCGGCCCGTCCGGCGAGCTCGCGTGCGCCGCAAGATAGTGACCGGCGAGGGCACCGGCGAGCTCCTCCGATCCGAGGGCCTCGAAGAAGCGTGCGGCAGCGAGGTGCCGGCTCTTCCGTTCCCGCCTGGCCAGCGTCCCGTAGGCGACCTCGCGGATGAGCGCCTGGACGAACCCGTACTGGCCGCGTTCGGGGCTCCGGGGATCGACATCGAGGACGAGCAGCTCGCGCTTCACGAGCGCCCGAAGTCGCTGTTCGAGCTCGGCCTCCGGGACGGACGAGATCGCGGCGAGCCCGGCCGGCGTGAAGCTCTGGCCGAGGACCGCCGCGTCCGAGATGAGCGCCCGATCCGCCCGCTCGAGCGCGTCGAGCCGCGACGCGATGAGCGCGGTGAGCGTCTCCGGGACGGCGAGCGTCGAAAGGTCGCCGACCGGACGGTACGCGCCGCCTTCGAGCACGAGACGGCCCTCGGCGACGAGCATCCGAACGGTCTCGACCGCGTAGAGGGGGATGCCGTCCGCTCGGGCCACGATCGCTGTCGCGGCACGCGGCGGCAGCCCGGGGACGAGCCCGACGAGGAGTTCGCGCATCGCCGGTTCCGGCAGCGGCTCCAGGTAGAGCGAGACGAAATTCCGCTTGCCCGCCCCCCAATCCGCCCGTCGCTCGAGGAGCTGCGGACGTGACAGGGTGAGGACATAGAGCGGGACGTTCTTGCTCCATTCGAGGACGTGATCGACGAAGTCGATGAGCCCCACGTCCGCGTAGTGGAAGTCCTCGAACACGAGCACCACCGGCGCCTTGATCGCGAGCCGCTCGAAGAACGTCCGCCATGCCCCGAACAGCTGCTCCGTCGCAGCGCCGGAGCCGATCCCGAGGAGGGCGAGGAGAGCCGGCTCGATCCAGCGACGCTCGTCCTCGTCAGGGATGTGTTCCGCGAGCGTCGCCGCCACCTTCGATCGGGTGGTCCGCTCGTCGTCCGTCTCGAGCAGGCCGCAGCGGGCCCGAACCATCTCGCCGAGGGCCCAGAAGCTGATCCCGTCGCCGTACGCCGGGGAGCGGCCGTCATGCCACCAGATGGGATCGGACAGGCCATCGACGTACTTGAGGAACTCCCAGGCGAGCCGACTCTTGCCGATGCCGGCGGGACCGATGACGGAGACGAGCCGCGCCCGATGCTCGCGGATCGTGGCGTGGAAGAGATCCTTGAGGAGGCGGAGCTCCTCGTCGCGGCCCACGAACGGTGCCTCGAGGGTGTCCGAGCGGTTCCGGCCGCCGCGCTCGGCGACGACCCGGAGGGCACGCCAGGCAGGGACCGGCGCGGCCTTGCCCTTGAGGAGCTGGTCGCCGGCGGGCTCGAAGGAGATCGCCGCCGCCGCGGCCCGCTGGGTCGCCTCGCCGACGAGGACGGTCCCCGACGGGGCGACGGACTGGAGGCGGGAGGCCGTGTTGACGAGGTCGCCCGCGACCATCCCCTGGTTCGTCGCGCCCAGGGTCACCGCCGCCTCGCCGGTGAGGACGCCGGCTCGGGCGGCGATCCCCGGGTCCAGGACGCGAACCGCATCGACGAGCTCGAGCCCTGCCCGGACGGCCCGCTCGGCATCGTCCTCGTGGGCGACCGGCGCGCCCCAGACTGCCATGACCGCGTCGCCGATGAACTTCTCGACCGTCCCGCCATACCGGCCGATGACGTCCCGGGCGAGGTCGAAATAGCGGGACAGGAGCTCACGCGTCTCCTCCGCATCGCGGCCCTCGGCGAGCGTCGTGAAGCCGACCAGATCGGCGAACAGGACCGAGACGAGGCGGCGTTCGGCGACCGGCTCGGGCGCGGTGCTCGGCAGGCCGGTGGTCGGCGCCGGGCCGCCGGGAGCCCGTGGCCGGTCGGGAGTGTGGATCGGTTCGGTGAGTGCGGCGCCCCTGGCCGTGGCCAGGGTGGTCGTGCCCGGGGTCGTCGTGCCCGCGGTCGTCGTCGCGCCGAGCGGCGTCGCGCCGAGCGGCGTCCCGCACGAGCCGCAGAACTTCTCGCCCGGCTCGATCGCCGCGCCGCAGGACGGGCACGCCACCGCGAGGGCGGAGCCACACTCGACGCAGAAGCGCCGACCAGGCTTGTTCTCCGTGCCGCAGGACGAGCAGATCACGTCGCCGACTCCGATCGAACGGGCTGTGGCCGAGAGCGTATCGGAAGCGGGGT
>JADMIG010000034.1 GCA_015478725.1 Chloroflexota bacterium
CCTCGCGTACGCCAGACTTGTCACCATGGACCACCGCGACCACGTCAGGCTCCTCCGGGAGGGCGTCCTGGGAGGCGGGAAGGTCTGGGCCGACCTCGGGTCGGGTGAAGGGGCGTTCACCCTCGCCCTCGCTGACCTTCTCGGTCCGAGCGGCTCGATCCACACGATCGATCGGGACGACCGCGCCCTGCAGGTCCAGGTGCGGGCGCTCCGTGACGCGTTCCCGAGCGTCGGGGTCACGCCGCTCGTCGCCGACTTCACGGTGCCGCTCGAGCTGCCGCCGCTCGACGGAATCGTCATGGCGAACTCGCTCCATTTCGAGCGCGACAAGCTCGCCGTCCTTCGCCTCGTCCGGGGCTACCTTCGCGCGGCCGGTCGTCTGGTCCTCGTCGAATACGACAGCGACCACGGCAACCCGTGGGTTCCCTTCCCGCTCTCGTTGCGCTCCTGGGCCACGATGGCGGCGGAGGCCGGCTTCCACGACACGCGGCGACTCGCGTCGGTGCCGAGCCGGTTCCTCGGGTCGATCTACTCGGCCCTCAGCGTCCGCTGAGCGGCTCAGCGGTCCGCACGGTCAGGCGGCCCGCTCATCGGTAGATCCGGGTTACACGGGGCGCTCGCGAAGTCCGTGGCGAGTCAGTCCCCGCCCAGGACCTCGGGCGCTGCGTCGGGATTGCGCTTCCCGACGCCTGGTGACTCGTCGAGCCGGTCGCTCTCTTCCCAGGCCGGCTCGCCGGTTTCGTGATGTCGATCCCGTCCGGCCTCGCGACGCTCATGGCGCGGCGCCGGCTCGGCATCGGAGTCGTCCGGCGTTCCCGCCAACACTCGTTTGATCATGGATCGCAGCGACATAAGGGGCGTAACCAGGTTCGCACGGCATGGAACGGATCGTGCGCGGTTCATCATGGCTCATGGGCGGCCGTCACGTGTGGGGGCACGAAGAACGTTCCCATCGTGGGCGCTCGCCCCCAGCTGGTATCCCAGGCCCGAAAGAGGCTGGCGTTGATGATGTGCCGACCCCTCGCGTACGATTCGCGATCCAGCACCCGAGGTACCCGCGCGGCGAGGATCGGAGGTGAGGCACAGCAGGAGCGAGTGGATGGCCAGGATCGACAGCCGTGAGGAGCAGGAGCAGGAACGCCTCGCCGCGAAGCAGGGTGACGCCTACGAGGCGTCGTATGCGATCCTGATGTCCGAGGACCCGCATGCGATGGTCGAGGCCGACGATTACCGAATCACCGCGTCGTTCGAACCAGCGGAGGGGATGTACGGTCCGGGGCCCGACGGCTCGCTCGCCTGGGAGACGCCAGGCGAGGCCAACAACCAGCATTTCGAAGTGATCGTGCGCGACCGGGACGACGGCCGGTTCCTGCCCGGGCTCGACGTCCGACTTCGAGTGTTCGACGCCGAGGAACGGATGGTCGCCGAGACGACCGTTCCGTTCATCTGGCACCCGTTCGTCTTCCACTATGGCACCAACGGGCGGATCCCCGCCGAGGGCGACTACACCGCCGAGGTGGTGATCGCGATGCCCCGATTCCATCGCCACGACGAGCTCCGCGGGAAGCGCTACCCCCGCGATGTCACCGTCCGACTCGGTCCCGTGCACCTGAAGCCGGGCACGAAGCCTCACGGTCCCGAGTAATTGCCAGATGGCCTCAACAACGCGACCGGGTGATCCTCGCGGACTCGCTCCCGCCGTGATCGAGGCGAGCGTGCGTTCGGCGGGGCTCGACGGTTGGTTCGAGGCCCTGCTGTCGGCGGACGCCGCGCGCGCCTTCAAGCCGCACCCGGCGGTCTACCAGCTTGCCGTCGACCGGTTTGGCTTGGCCCCGGACCGGATCGGCTTTGTGACCGCGAACGGCTGGGATGCGGCAGCGCACGGCTTCGCCGTCGCCTGGTTGCGGCCCCCCGGCGCCGTCCTCCTGGCCGTCCCGGCGTCCATAGCGGGCGAAGCCGCCTGGGCGACCCTCCCGGGGCAGCTCGCTCCGGGCTGACGAACGCCCATCAGACGAGCCGGCCCGGATCTTCGAGCGCGGTGATGACCGCGTCGAGGAACGCGGCAGCAGGGGCGCCGTCCAGGACCCGGTGGTCGAACGTGAGACTGAGCACAACGAGGGTCCTGACCGCGATCGCCCCATCGACGACGGCCGGGCGCTGGCGGGCACGACCGAATCCCAGGGTCGCTGTCTGAGGAGGGTTGAGGAGCGGGGTGAACGCGTCGATCCGGTAGGCGCCGAGGTTGGTCACCGAGAAAACCGCGTCCCGTGTTTCATCCTCGGTGAGATGAGCCGTGCGCGCCCGCTTGGCCAGATCGGCGATCTCGCCGTCCAGCTGTTCGAGGCTCCTGGTGGCGGCGTTCCGCACGACCGGGACCACCAGCCCGTCGTCGAGCGCCACGGCGATGCCGATGTCGATCCGCTCGGGAAGTCGCAGGCCCTCATCCGTCCACGCGGCGCCGACACGCGGGTGGTCGCGCAACGCGAGCGCTGAGGCCCGCACGATCGCCGCGGTGTAGGTGGCGCGCTGCCCCGTGCGGGCGCTCGACGCGGCTAACCCGTCGGTGAGGACCGTGACGTCGGCCTCCGCGGTGATCGTCAGTTGGGCCGCCTCGAGCAGCCCGCGCCGCATCCGCTCGGCGATCGCCCGGCGCATCGGGGTGAGCGCGACGAGTGCGGCGCCGGGACCCTCGCTCGCGGCCGCCCGCACGTCCGCCTCGACGATGCGACCGGCCGGTCCCGTCCCGGCGATCGACGCGAGGTTGACGCCCAGCTCGTGGGCGAGTCGCCGTGCGACCGGCGACGCAGCCACCGACCGGTCGACCGGGGCATTCGCGGCAACGCCCGGCGCGGATGCCCGATCTCCAGGCGCTGGGGGGGGCGGCGGCGCCCCAGCGGGTGCGCCGGGTTCCTCGGCCTCGTCGAGCACCGCGATCGGATGTCCCTGGACGATCACGGAACCTGGCTCGACGAGCAGCTCGGCGATCCTTCCACTCGCGGGCGCCCGAACCTCCGCGCTGGTTTTCTCAACCTGCACCTCGGCGACGAGGTCACCCTCGCGGGTCCACGCTCCTGGCTCGACGAACCAGGTGACCAGGACCCCTTCCTCGACAGACTCGGACACTCGGGGCACGACGATGTCCCGGCGCATCGGGCTCTCCTTCCGGTCGCCGCCGATCCGGGCGCGACCGGCGCCGCCAGATGCTGGGCCGGCGGCGCCACTCGATCGTTGCCCGAGCCGACGGCTCGAGCGGTGGGCTGGGCCTAGCGGCCCATGAGCTGCCGGGCGGCCGCGGCGATCTTGTCGCTGCTCGGCAGGCAAAATTGCTCGAGCGGCCGACTGTACGGGATGGGGACGTCGGGGTACGCCAGGCGGACGGGCGGCGCATCGAGGTGGTCGAAGGCCCCCTCGATCACGGTCGTGATGACCTCGCCGCTCATCCCGAAGCTGCGGTAGTCCTCGTCGACGACGAGGAGCCGATGCGTCTTCGCGACAGATGCAAGGATCGCCTCGCGGTCGAGCGGGACGATCGAGCGCAGGTCGAGGACTTCTGCGTCGATGCCTTCCGTTGCCAGGTCGACCGCCGCATCCAGCGCGCGGTGGACCATGAGCGAGACCGTCACGATCGTGAGGTCGCGACCCTCGCGCTTGACGTCCGCCTTGCCGATGGGGATCGCGTACGGCTCCTCGGGAACGTGGGCCGTCGCACGCGGATTGGGGGTCATCCAGCCGAGGCCCATGATCCCCTTGTGGAACATGTAGACGACGGGGTTGTCGTCCCGGATCGCGGAGATCATCAGGCCCTTCGCGTCGTATGGCGTGGAGGGTACGACGACCTTCATGCCGGGCAGATGGGCGAACGTCCCATAGAGCGTCTGCGAGTGCTGGGCACCGTCGCCGTAGCCACCGCCGATCGCCGTCGTCACGACGATGGGGACCTTGACGTTCCCGCCGGACTCGTAGTGGATCTTCGCCATGTGGTTGTAGATCTGGTCCATGCAGACGCCGAAGAAGTCGACGAACATGAGCTCGGCGATCGGCCGCATGCCCGAGATCGCGGCGCCGACCGCCGCCCCGATGAACGCCGTCTCCGAGATCGGCGTGTCCATCACCCGCTCGGGTCCGAACTTGGCGAGCAGGCCCTCGGTCGCCCCGAAGATCCCTCCGTACGTGCCGATGTCCTCGCCCATGACGAAGACGCTCGGATCGCGCTCCATCTCCTGGGCGATCCCTTCCGAGATCGCCCTGGACGTCGTCAGCAGGCGCTTCGTTTCGATTGCCATCAAGTGACCTCTTCTCTGCTCACGCGAAGACGTGCTGGAGCGCCGCCGACGGCTCCGGATACGGGCTCGAGCGGGCGAAGTCGATCGCGTCGTCGACCTCCGTCCGGGCTCGCTCCCAGGCGTCCTGCGCGTCCTTCGCGGTCAGGTCGGCGGACTCGATCAGGCGTCGCTCGAACGCCCGGATCGCGTCGCGTTCCTGGAGCAGCGCAAGTTCCTGCGGCGTCCGGTAGGCCTGTGCGTCGCCTTCGAAGTGACCGAACAGGCGGTCCGTCTTGACCTCGATGAGCGATGGGCCACCGCCGCGCCGGGCACGGCTGACCGCTTCGCCGGCTGCCTCGTAGATCGCGACCGGGTCGTTGTCCGGGACGAGGACGCCCGGGATGCCGTAGGCAGCCGCCCGATCGCTGTTGTTGGCGATGGCGGTCGCCTTGTCCTTCGGGACGCTGATCGCCCAGGCATTGTCTTCGCACACGAACACGACCCCGAGCCGCCACAGGGCCGCAAGGTTCAGCGACTCATGGAAGGCTCCCTGGTTGGCGGCACCTTCGCCGAAGAACGAGACTGCGATATCGTCCCGTCCCTGCTTCTTGAACGCGAGGGCGTGACCGACAGCCGTCGGCATCCCTTCGGCGATGATCCCACTGCAGCCGAAGTTCGTCGCCGGATCGAACAGGTGCATATGGCCACCCTTGCCATGGCCAAGGCCGGTCTCCTTTCCGAAGATCTCGGCCGCGAGTTTCCTGATGTCCATGCCATGGGCAAGGGCGATGTGATGTGGCCGATGGGTGGCGGTGACCGCGTCGCTCGGTCGCAGGTGGGCGGCGACTCCTACCGCGACCGGCTCCTGGCCGGCCGCCAGGTGCATCTCGCCCGGGACGGTCCCGGCCGCGATGTCGAAAGCCGGTGTCTTCCCCTCGAAGTAGACCTTCTGGATCGTCTCCTCGAAGAGTCGGATCCGGACGAGCTGGTAGTGCATGTCGCGCAGTGTCTTGTTGTCAGGCATCGCTTGGCCTCCATGGTCAGGTCGGATCGCTGGCTCGGTTGCGTGTTCTCAGGGCTCACCTCCTTTCCGCGAGTCAGCCGCTCGCGTGCCAGGCCGACTTGCCGTATCGGCTCCAGAGAACGTCGGCGGCGACGGCCAATTCGGCCGCCCGCAGACCGTCACGCGTGACCGGGCGCTCCGATGGGTCGCCTGCAGCTGCCCTGAATGCGTCGATGACGACGTCGTCGATGGCCCGCAGATCGGATCGTGCGGAGGACGCCCCGGGGGCTGTCGCCCGGTCGAGTTCGCGGGCGAGGGACGTGACCGGCGCTCGCTCGCTCTTCGTCAGCCGCCATCGACGGTTCCCCGGGTCTCCGGGTCCGGCCAGGACTCGCTCCAGCGTCACGAGGTCGGCATCGACGAGGAGGGTCGTGTGGACGAGGACGGTCCGACCGCCGACCCAGGCGGCGACCCCCCCGAGCTTCCGGCCCCCGACGAAGAGCCCGCGCGGGGCCACGCCGGCCGGGATCCCCAGAGTCCGAACGGCCGTCGCCAGCGGCTCGAGGACGGCGCCATATAGCCCCTGGAGGCCGGCGCCGAGCCGGCGTTCGACGAGTGGATGGTCGCGCGGTGCCACCAGGCTGACGTTGAGATTGCCGGCGTCATGATAGACGGCCCCGCCTCCGGTGAATCGGCGATACACCGGTACGCCGAGCCGGTGGGCAGCTCCCAGGTCCACCTCCGCGTCGGCCACCTGAAAGCGGCCCAGGATGACGCACCGGTCATTGCGCCAAAACCGGAGCGCGGGCTCCGGGCCGGCCGCGCGGGCAAGAGCCTCGTCGACGGCAAGGTTGCACCTCGGCTCGCGCCGGCCGTCATCAGCGATGAACCGGAGCGGCGCGTCCGTCATCCGTTTGCGTCCGTTCCAACGAACGCACCGCGACGGGCCGCCGCCTGAAGCAGGCCGTGCGCATCGAGAACCCGCGGACCGCCGGCCGCCAGGCTGACGCGCGCGATCACCCCCGGCTCCAGGACCACCTCGCGCTCGCCGTCGAACGCCAGCGTCAGCCGTCCGTCCTCGTCGCTCGAAGTGGCACGCCGGTCGCCGGGTGCGGGTCGTCCACCGGCCGGAGTCGACTCGCCGAGCCCGACCGACTCGCCGAGCGCAAGCACCCGCCAGTCGCGGATGCCGACCGGAACAAGCTGGCCCGGTCCAAGGGGCGCTATCACGGTCGAGCCAGTCGGGCCGAACCGTACGTGCAGTGCGCGTGGCGGCTCGGCGTCGAGCGGGCTGATCATCCCACCAAGCCCGGCGAGGCCCGTAAGAGCTGGGTCGCTCCGAGCGACGACTGCCTCGACGAGGAGCGTCGGGTCCCAGAGCGCATGAGCGCCAACCCAACCGGAGCGCACGAGGGCCACGTCCACCAGGGCGATCGCGGTCGCTTCGAGCCGGCCGTTGAAGCGGACCTCCAACCGCGGCGTCTGCCGCACGTGTACCGCGTACCGCTCGGGATCGGAGGCGTACATGCCGGCCGCCAGCGCCGCCGCCGTGGGATCGACCGGCATGCAGAATGCATTGTTCGTGCCACCCGGCAGCGGCACGACGACGGCGGACGGCCATCCGCGCGCGACCGCGCGATTCGTGCCATCCCCGCCGATCGTGATGAGGCAGGCGGCACCGGCCTCGGCCATCGCCGTCGCGGCAGCCGTGGTGGCCGCCGCGTCGAGCGCCTCGGGACCGTCAGGGAGCTCCACCGCACGGAGGCAAAGCCCGGCGCGGCCGTCGAGGGAGAAACCGGCGGCGGCGAGCATGTCGACCGCCCGCTCGACGACGTGGGCGGGTTCCGGCATGAACAGCACGGTCCGGACACGGCCGGCGACCAGGCCGCGCAGGACGCGCGCGATGGCGTTCACGCGTTCGTGGACGTCGATCGTGCGGGCCAGCGACGTAAGACGACGCACGTCACGCGAGGCGCTGGCGTTGACGATGAGCCCGACAGTCGTCTGACGCCTCATCCCGTCCGCACCCTCCGGCTTGCCGGTAACCCGGAATGCCCCTCCCCGCCGGCGGGATGCCCCAAGCTCCCCACCGGGAAGAAGCGCCAGTGTGCTCGGGCGCAGCGGGCCGGGCAAGTGCACAGTGTACTGTTCGTACCGCGGGCCGACGGCAACGGCGATCGGCGGGCCCCGCCGGCACAGCCGGGCCACGATCATGGCCGCCGCGCAGCCGTGTTCGACCGTCGGCAGCAGCCCAGCCGGCCGCGCGGGAGCTCTCAGGCGAGGGCCGGCGTGTCGATCGCCCGTCCGCGGCCCAGCTCGCGGTCGACCGTTCACGTGCCTCCCTTCCTCGTGCCCGCGTGGCACACGGCGAGCGCCCCATCGGGCGTTCGCCCGACACGATCAGCTTCGCGCGACCAGCGGCACCCGCTGCATGCTCACGAGCACCCGCCCGATCGCGGCGGCCTGCAGAGCGCTCCGCGACGGGCGGTCAGTGTGACACGCGAGCCAAACAGCAGAACGACCATGGACGACGTGAACCGCGCTGGGCGGCGCTCGACGATCGTGACGAGCCAGCTCCCCGTCGCGCACTGGCACGAGGCCTTGGGCGAGTCCGCCCTCGGCCGATGCCACCCTCGACCGCCTCGTCCACCCGGGCCCACCACTGCGCGCGGTGCGCGGGCCGCGAGAAGCGCCTCGTCGAGGGGCTCGTCGGCTATGCGAGGCGGACGTACCTCGTGCCGGTCCCCGAGGTCGCCTCGCCCGACGAGCTCAGAGCTCCATACGCGCGGTCAGGACAGCGCGTGGCCCATCGTCCCGTTGAGGACAAGCCCTCCGTCAACCAGGAGCTCGTGACCGGTGACATAGCGGGACGCGTCGGACGCCAGAAAGACGATCGTGTCGGCGATCTCCTCGGGAATCGCAATGCGACCGAGCGCGATCCTCGCGTTGTACGCTCGCCTGACCTCGGGGGTGTATGCCTTGAGGTTGAGTGGCGTGTCCGTGGCCCCGGGCGCAATCGCATTGACGGTGATCCCGAGCGGTGCGAGCTCGAGGGCAAGCTCCTTGGTGAGCCCCACGATTCCGCCCTTGGCGGTCACGTACGCTGACATGTTGGCGATCGGTTGAACGTCGACGACGGACGTCACGTTGATGATGCGTCCACCGCCTTGCTTCGCCATTTGGCGCGCGGCTGCGCGTGACCCGTAGAAGTATCCGTTCAAGTTCGTCGCCAACAGCCCCGTCCACTCCTCGTCGGCCATCTCGAGGAATGGCCGGACGAGTAGCCGGGCCGCATTGTTGATCCAGACGTCGATGCCGCCCCACTCACCGACGACCGTTGCCGCGAGCCGGTCGATCGTTGCCGGATCCGCCGCGTCCCCCTGGAGCGTGAGGCACCGTCGCCCGGCTTCCTCGACCCTTCGTTTGGTGGCCTCGGCTCCCTCCGCATCGGATTGGTAGAGGCCGGCGACGTCCGCGCCGGCGTTGGCCAGCGCGACCGCGGCCGCCTGGCCGATGCCCCGTGAGATGCCGGTGATCACGACGCGCCGGCCGGTGAGCTCGAACATCAACCCGCCTCCGTACTCTCCTCAACGCCTCCAACGACTGACGCCCTCGCCGAGACCCTCAGGTCACCGGATCGTGTTCCCCCCGGCCTCGGGCGCCGGTGGCACCTCTCGATCGAGCCGAAGGATCGGCCCGAGTGCCGGCACCGGGCGCTCCGTGCTGCCGCGAAGGAGCAACTGGGTCGGCAAGACGTGGTGGGTCGGGACGAACGAATCCGCTGCCAGCTGCTTCAGGAGCAGCCTCACTGCCAAGCGTCCCAGCTGCTCGCTGTGCTGGTCAACCGTGGTAAGGCTCATCACGGGGGAAGCCGCGAGGTCGGTACCGTCAAAGCCGGCAAGCGCGATGTCGGTCGGCATCCGGAGCCCGCGCCTGACGAGGGCCTCCATCGCCCCGAGCGCCACGGAGTCGTTGATGGCGATGATTGCCGTTGGGCGTGATCCCTCGTCGAGCCAACGGAGGACGGTGGACTCTGCGCTCACCTTCGAAAAGTCGCCTTCGACGACGAACGCCTCCGCGCCCGGAACCCGGCTAATCTCGGCCATGAAGCCTCGGAGCCGCTCGGTCGCATTACGCGCATACGTCGGACCCCCGACAAACCCGATCCGCCGATGCCCCGCCACGAGTAGGTGCCGCGTGAGTTCTGCCGCTCCCTCGAAGTTGTCGGACACGACATAGCTCACCAACTCGCTGGACGGCGGGCGGTTCGTGAACACGACGCGCCGGAGATCGGCGAGCAGCGAGAGAACCGTCGGCTCGTCGCGCCCGACCGAGGCGTGGATGACGCCATCGAGTCCCTGGCCGAGGAGGCGCGTGAGATGCCGACTCGTCTCGGCTGGGAGGTCGTGGGTGTTGCAGATGACGACGGTGTATTCCGCCTTCGCCGCCTCGTGCTCGATGCTCTTGGCGAGCTGTGGATAGAACGGATTCGTGAAGTCGGAGACGAGCAGCGCGAGGAGCCGCGTCTGACCGGACACGAGGGCGCGCGCGATCGGTGATGGGCGATAGCCGAGCTTCTCGATTGCTGCCTGGACAACGCTCCGGGTCTGCGAATCGACGTCGCGGTGGTCGCGCAGAACCCGCGAGACGGTCGAAACCGAAACCTTGGCTTCTCGGGCGACGTCGACGATGGTGACACGACCCGCAGGGCGGCGGCCCATCAGACCATCAACCGGAGTGACATCGGCCGGGGCTCTCCTAGAGGGGGGCAATAACCGTGACGGGACGCTCCCGAAACACCCGGTAGTCGTGAGAGGGCAGTATCACGGATGCCCGGCTCCTCAGGAGGTCGATCGAGTCGACGGAGGCGTCCGCATCGACGTGGTATCCGGGCGGGGTGTCGAACTCCAGGTTGTCGTACGTCATGATCGCATCGCCCGCGATGCAGTGCGTGCCCGATGCGGTGTTGACGATGACGGCCTGCGACCCAGGGGTGTGGCCGGGTGCCGGGACCACCACCAGCCCGGGAGCAACCTCCACCTCCCCGCGAACGGACTGCAGATTCGGGACAACGTACGGTGGCGGGAGCGGCCATCCGCTCTCGGGACTCAGGAAACCCCGGCGGAAGAACCTGCCCGGAGCGATCGCGTATCGGAGCTCCACTTCCTGGACCACGACCTTCGCGTCAGGGAAGAGCCGGCAGTTGCCCGCATGGTCCCAGTGGAGATGGGTGAGGATGACGAACTCGACGTCCTTGGGCGAGACACCGGCCGCCTTGAGCGCGTTCTCCGGGAGCTGGTCACGGCTCCGCTCGAACGACTCGCCCATGAACTCATGCGGCTGCCCGCTCGGGTCGACGCTCGTGTCAACGACGACCGTCGTCGGCCCCTCCAGCACCCACATGATCCGCGGGATGGTCACCTGCTCGCCACAACGACGAAGGTAGGTGAGCACGGATGCCTCGACGATCGACGTCCCGGTGTCCAGGGCCTTGATGCTCCACGAGGGAACCGCGGTCACGCTCGACACCTCCGCGTGAGGCCTCTTGCGCGACAGACGCCCAGCCGCCTCACGCTCGGAGGCCTCCCACCTGTCGTCCGCGGCTCTGCCGGCGGCGAAGGATGGTATCCAGCGAGACCGCGAGCAGCACGATCGTGCCCTGGACCATGTACTTCACCGGCTGTTCGGCGTTCGTCAGGTCCAAACCATTCGACACCCCGCCCATGATGAGGGCGCCAAAGAGCGCGGCCCAGACTGTCCCCCGCCCGCCAAAGAGGCTCGTGCCGCCGATGACCGCGGCGCCGATCGCCTCGAGCAACAGTGTTCCACCGCCGGTCAGCGTACCGGCGGAGCCGTTGTAGGATACGGCGAACACGCCTCCGATCGCGGCAATCGTCCCCGAGATCGTGAACGCTGCGAACCGTACCTTCGTGACCGATACCCCAGCCCGGCGCGCGGCCTCCGCGTTGCCGCCCACGGCGAACAAGTGCCGGCCCGGGCGCGTGTGGCGGGTGATCCACCACGCGATCAGTAACATGCCGATGAGGATCAGGAACGCCATCGGAACGCCGCGAGCGCTGTTGAAGACCGCGATGACGCCGAGGCCGAGCGCCGAGAGAAGGATCGGGACGAGCAAGCGGACCTCGCGCCTCCGCGCGGCGCGAATCAGCGCGACCGCGAGTACGGCCCCAACGAGGCAGACGCCGAGGATCCAGCCAAGCTCGATGGGCAGCAGCGCCCCGGTCAGGCCGGAGATCGTCGGATCGAACACGCTGAGCGTTCCCTGCGGCCCGAGGATGAAGAGCTGCAGGCCCAGGAACGCCATCAGGCCGGCAAGCGTGACGACGAAGGACGGGATCCCGAGCCAGGCAATCCACCACCCCTGAAACGCGCCCATTGCGGCTCCGCACGCGAGCATGAGCGGGACGGCCGCATACCATGGCAGGTTCCCGGACGTCATGAGGACGCCGAGGATCGCCGCGGTCGCCCCAGCGATCGATCCGAGCGACAGGTCGATCTCGCCGAGGAGCAGGACGACGACCTCGCCGAGCGCGATCACTGCAATGAGCGTCGCCTGCACCGAGAGGTTGCTCAGGTTCTCCGGCGACAGGAAGTGCCGCGACTGCCACTGGAAGAACAGGGAGATCCCGAGGAGGCTCGCGATCGCCGGCATCGCCGTCCCGCGAGACAGAACCGACGAGCCGAGGCGCGCAGCCCAGCTGGCGGGAAGACCGAGTCGTGCGTCACCGGACGGCGCGGTCTCGCGCACCGGCGGGACCAGCTGCCGACTCATGCTCTGTCCTCACAAACGGCGCGGGTCGGGATGTGTTGAGACGGCCGGTGGCCGACTCCCCGATGGGCATTGGTCGTCACGTTGCGGTCCCCATGATTGCCTTGATAACGATCTCAGGCGTCGTCTCCGACTTCCGGAAGACGGCGGCGACCCTGCCGAGGTGGAGCACGACGATGCGGTCGGCAACCTCGAAGACTTGTCGCATGTTGTGGGTGATGATGAGAACCGCGGTCCCCTGCTCACGCAGACGGTGGACCAGCTCGATGACGTGTCGGGCCTCGTTGAGCCCCATCGACGCCGTCGGCTCGTCGAGCAGCAGGGTGGAGCAATTGGTCAGCGTCGCTCGCGCGACGGCAACGGTTTGGCGCTGGCCACCCGACAACTGGGCGACTGGAACGCCGACGTCCGAGATCGTCCCGATACCGAGCTCGGCTAACACCTCGATGGTCCGCTCCTTCATCGAGACGAAGTCAACCCGGCGAAGGAGGCCGCCTCCTCGTGAGAGTTCGCGGCCGAGGAACAGGTTCTCGGGCACGTCGAGGTTGTCCGCGAGAGCCAGGTCCTGGTGGATCGTCCGGATCCCCCTGTCAGCGGCGTCATTCGGTGACTGGATGACGACGCGCTCGCCCTCGACGTGGAACTCGCCCTCGTCCGGATCGACGACTCCAGAGATGATCTTGACCAGCGTGCTCTTCCCGGCGCCATTGTCGCCGACAAGCGCGACGATCTCCCCGTGGTTGACCGTCAGCGAGACGTGGGCAAGGGCCTGCACCGAGCCGTACGCCTTGCTGACGTTCTCGACCCGCAGGGCCTCGGGGCGTACCTCGGCCGGGGCGATGACCCGCCGAGCCGCCGTCGACGCAGGATGCCCGGGTTCGGGGGGCTCCGGCTGGCCTTCGGCGGGATCAGGATGCGGAACGGCCGAGGCGGTCCGAGCCGCGTCGAGTCCCATGACCGCGCCGACGACCGCCTCGGGCGTCGTCTCGGACTTGCGGAACACGCCGGCCACCTTGCCGAGGTGCAGCACGACGATTCGATCTGCGACCTCGAACACCTCGTCGATGTTCTGGGACACGATCACGGTGGCCGCGCCGCGTTCTCGCAGGCGCTTGACGAGGTCCATGACGCGCCGGCACTCGGCAACGCCAAGCCCCGCCGTGGGCTCGTCGAGGAGCACGATCGGGTACTCCCGCAACAGCGTTCGCCCGACTACGACGCTCTGCCGCTGGCCGCCTGATAGATGGCCGACGGCCGTCTGGATGTCCGCGATCGTGCTAATCCCCAACTGGACCAGGACCGACTGCGAGACGATCCGCATCGACGCAAAGTCGACGCGGCGGAACGGCCCGAGGCCGCGGGTGAGCTCACGGCCGAGAAAGAGATTCTCGACCACGTCAAGATTGTCCGCGAGCGTCTTTTCCTGGTGAACGCAACAGATCCCGAGACCCTCTGCCTGCTCCGTTGACGCGATCGTGACCGGCTGATCGTTGACGAAGATCGTGCCCGCGTCGGCGGCGATCGCGCCGGCGATGATGTTGATCAGCGTGCTCTTGCCGGCCCCGTTGTCGCCGACGAGCGCGACGACCTCGCCGGGTTCGGCCGACATGCTGACCCCATCGAGGGCCTGCACGCTCCCGTACCACTTCGTGATGCCTTCCGCCCGCAGGCGCCCTCCCCCGCCGAGCGTTGCGCTCGGCGGGGGAGAAGCAGCGCGCCGTTCGTCACGGCGCGCTGCTTCCGTCTCTAGCACGGTCCCGTCCCGGCGGGGATGCCCTTGCACAGATCGGCCTTGCTGATCGCGTTGACGTCCAGCAGCTTCTGCATGTTCGTCTTGTCGATGACGATCGACGGGATCACGAACATCGGGATGTCGCCCGCGCCGTTGTTCACCTTGGTCGTGAACATGTCTGCCGGCGGCTGCTTGCCGCTCAAGAGGTCAACGACGACCTTCGCCGTGGCCTGGGTGAGATCGTCGACGGACCGCCAGACGCTCATGCTCTGAAGGCCTTTGAGGATGAGCTGGTCAGCCGACAACGTCGCATCGATGCCTGTCACCGGGATCTTGCCGGCGAGTCCGTGGGTCTGCAGCGAGGCGATCGAACCCTCAGCGGTCGAGTCGTTCGCGGCAAGGACCGCCTGGATGTTGCCCTGGGTCGACGTGAGGATGGCATCCATCTCCGCGTGCGCCTTGGCCGGCTCCCAGCCAGGCGTGTAGACGTCGCCGACCATCTTTCGCGCGCCGGAGTCGAACAGTGGCTTGAGCACGCTGAGCCACCCGTCACGCTCGATGTGGGCGAACGAATCGGTCGTCGAGCCCGCGATCACGGCAATCGTGTCGCCGTCCTTCGTGTTGTCCTTTACCCACGTGCCGAGGGCGACACCGATCGCGAAGGGATCGTCGCCCATCATGTACTTGACCGGGGCATTCTGGATCTGCCGGGTGTAGGCGATGACCGGGACGTTCTGCGCTTGCGCCGCTTCGACGATCTTCGCGGCCTGAACGCCGTCGACGGCGACGACCACGAGGACCCCTGCGCCCTGCGTGAGGGCCGCCTGGGCCTGCGCCAACTGTTGCTGCGGGTCGTTGTTGGCGACGCTCTCGATGACTTGAACATTCGGGGCCAGCTTCTGCATCCAGTTCTTGAAGAAGGGTGCATCCTGGCTGGTCCAGCGCGGCGTCGTGTTGTCAGGGAGCAGGAAGGCGACCTTGCCCGTCACGGCCGCCGCCGACGGGGCGGCTGCGGACGGGGCGGCTGCGGACGGGGCGGCTGCGGACGGGGCGGCTGCGGACGGCGCCGCAGTCGGAGCGGCCGAGCCAGAGCAGGCGGCGAAGAGCAAGCCGACGAGCGTGGCCGTCGCCGCGACGGTCAGCAGCCCCGAATGACGGCGCGGCCGCCGCGTGCTGGGTGTGACTCCCGCTGGTTGAGAACCGTACACGTGGTACCTCCTCCGACTTTTTCTCGAAGCGGAATGACTTCCGCCTCCGATCGGTCTCAAGTGCTTTCCGGTAGGGGTGCGCGTTGTGAGCGGGACGCGGCGAGGGGTCTGACGTCGTCAGGACGGATGCGCGAGGAAAGCCACGTACGAACGTCGGCCGCGACGGCCGTGGCGGAGAGCCGGTACTTGTCGAGCAGGGCCTCGTTCGGCCCGCTCTCTCCGTAGCAGTCCCGGATCCCGAGACGGCCCACCGGCACGGGGTACTTCTCGGAGAGCAGCTCGGCGACGGCCCCGCCGAGTCCGCCAACCGTCGTCTGCTCCTCGACGACGACGACCAGCCCGGTGGCGCGCGCAGCGCCGATGATGGCGGCTTCGTCGAGTGGTTTGATCGTCGGGACATGGAGCACGCCGGCATCGATGCCCCACTGGGACAGCAGGTCGGCCGCCTCGACGACGCGCGTGGTCTGTACCCCCGTGGTGACGAGTGACACGTCGCGGCCTGTGCGCACGCTCACCGCACGCCCGATCCTGAACGAGTACCCGGTGTCGAACAGGACTGGAGAAGCCTCGCGTGTGATCTGGATGTACACGGGACCGTGCGTCTCGATCATGGCCCGGAGGGCCTGTCGAGCCTCGACTTCGTCGGCCGGAGCGAGAACGGTCATGTTCGGCAGGGTTCGCATGAGGGCGATGTCGTTGAACATCTGATGCGTCTTGCCGGTCCTGCCCGTGAGGAGCCCCGTGTAGCCTCCGGCGATCTTCACGTTCAGGGCCGGCTGGTCGATGAGCACCCGGATGGAGTCGAACGCTCGCCCGACAACGAAGCAGGCGAACCCGGACACAACCGGGACGAAGCCGACGGTGGCCAGTCCGGCGGCCACCCCGAGCATGTTCTGCTCGGCGATCCCGGTCTGAATGAACCGCTCTGGTTGGGCGGCGTCGAACGCGTCCGCCCCCGATGAATTCGCCACATCACCGTCGAGGACGACGATCCGAGGATCTGCCTCGGCGAGCGCGGCGAGGGTCTCGCCGAAGACAGCCCTCAGCGCCCGGCCTGGAGGCAGTGCCATCTCATGCCTCCAGGGAGTGGACTTGCGGCATCGCGAGCTCGGCCAGGGCAGTGGCGAGCTCCTCTTCGGTCAGGACCCGGCTATGCCATCGATAGTTGCCCTCCATGTACGAGACGCCCTTGCCTTTGACGGTGTGCGCGATCACTACGGCCGGCCCGCCGGCGCTGGCCTTCGCCGCCTCGAGAGCGTCGATGACACGCGCCATGTTGTGGCCGTCCACCTCGCTGACGGACCAGCCGAAGGCGGTCCAGCGGGCACTCAACTGCTCGTCGCCGTACGGTGCCTTACGGTCCACGGAGCCCGGGTTGTGCCAGCAGTACTGTTGAAGGTCATTCTTGTCGACGATCACGACGAGGTTGTCGAGGCCGTGCCTCGCGGCGACGTCCGCCGCTTCCCACACGATGCCTTCGTTGCACTCCCCGTCGCCCACCATGACGAACGTCGTGAACGATTGGCGGGCGAGCTTTCCCCCCAGTGCGATGCCGACACCGGCCGACAGGCCAAGCCCGAGCGATCCCGTGGACATGTCGAGCCCAGGTAGCGCTGTCATGTCGGGATGACCCTGAAGCCGCGAGTCGAGGGCGCCGAACGTGCTGAGCTCGGCGACTGGGAAGAACCCTCGCAGGGCGAGCGTCGCGTAGAGGGCAACGCTGCTGTGGCCCTTCGAGAGGACGAACCGATCGCGTTCGGGCCAGTCGGGCTCGTCCGGTCGGATGTTGAGAACGCGGAAGTACAGGGCGGTCAGGATGTCGGCGGCCGACAATGGGCCGCCCAAATGGCCCGCCTGAGCGTGCGCGACCGTCACGACGACTTCGCGGCGCACGGCGCGGGCCACCGATATCAGCTCGTCGATCGTCGCCTGACCTGGGGGAGCCTCCGTGCCGATCAAGGGTGTCGCCTCCGCAAGCACATCGTCTCGACGCTGTCGATCTCGGCCACGAACGCGACGTCGCCCCAGCGCCTGCGTTCCTGAGACCCCTTTCGAGAGCGTTACCGGTAACGGTAACGGATTTGCCTTGAATGTGATAGGGTCGAAAGTCACATCGGCCGGGAACTCCCTCCCTACCACAGGCCACGGAGTCCGGCGCTCACTTGGGCGCGACCGTCGCTCCACTCCTGGCGCGCCCGTTCCCGCGGGACGGCCGCTGGACGACGGGTCACGCTCGGACGGGCTCTGGAACGTCAGTGATCCGGCCGCCGTGTTGGGACTCGGGAGGTGAACCCCGGTGGGATGGCCACGCCAGATCGCAATCGTGGGTGCCGGCTACATGGGCCGCGGGATCGCCGAGGTTCTCGCCCTCGCCGGAGCCGGCTGCACCCTCGCAGACATCTCGACGGAGCGTGCCGCCGCCGCAGCGGAGCTGTTGTTCGCGGAGGCGGACCGGCACGAGCGTGACGGCCTCATTCCTTCAGGCTCCGTCGCAGCCGTCCGTGCCCGAATCCGGCCTGCCGTCGACCTCGAAGAGGCCGTCTCGGGGGCGGACCTTGTCGTTGAAGCGGTCTACGAGGACAAGGCAACGAAGACGACGACGCTCCAGCGGATCGAGGCGGCAGCGGATCGTGGGGCGCCGATTGCCACGAACACGTCGGCGATCTCCATACGCTTCCTGAGCGAAGCGCTCGCCCATCCCGACCGCTTTCTCGGGGCGCACTGGTTCAATCCACCGCAGTTCGTGCCGGGTGTCGAGCTGATCGCGTGCGAGCAGACGCGTGCGGACGTCCTTGATCGAGTCGAGGCGCTCCTGGTGAGGGCCGGCAAGAGCCCGTGTCGCGTCGCGGACAGCCCCGGTTTCGTGGGCAATCGTCTCCAGTACGCCCTATTCCAGGAAGCAGCAGCGGTGGTCGAGGAGGGCCTCGCCACGCCGGAAATCGTGGATCAGGTGGTCCGCGGCACGTTCGGCTTCCGGCTGCCGTTCTTCGGGCCGTTCGCAATCGCGGACATGGCCGGACTCGACGTCTACGACGGGGCGTACCGCGTGTTCCACGAGGCGTTCCCGGACCGGTTCGTTCCACCCCGGGCGCTCCAGGAGCGGATTGCGCGCGGCGAGCTCGGCGCCAAGACCGGGATGGGCTTTGTCATCCGGAACGCCGAGCAGGCGCGCGACATGGCTGCGCGGCGCGACCGGGCGTACGCGTCGCTCGCCCGTGTCGTAGAGGCATTCGACGCTGGGCAGGCGAGTCACGGCGAGTCGGAAGAGAGCGCCGACCGCAGGGAGGTGTGACATCGTGGCAATCTGTTCGATCAGGTCACCCGGCGAAATGAAGATCTACTAGGAGGAGAGCTTCGGGCCGGTCCTAGCCACAAGTACGGTAACGGCACGGCGATCTTCACGACCGACGGGGTGCCGTCGGCTCCGTCTCGATGGCGACGTACGACGAAGCGATCGGGCTGATCAACCGCCCGCAGGTTCGAGCTCGAGGTGGACGTGCCGATGATCGGGGTGAACGCGCCGATCCCCGTGCCGGCCAGCTACCTGAGCTTCGGAGGCACGCGGGGCTCGGCGTTCCCCGACCTCCACAAGCGGGGCGAGGACTGATCCGCATCTTTGCGAAGCAGAAGGTGGTCACCGTCGGCTGGCCAGAGCCCGACAAGCGCGCGGCCCTCAGCCTCGTCTTCCCCGGCAACAGCTAGATCCAATCCACCAAGGAAGGAGGTCACCGATGATCAAGCGAGTCGGACGCGAGGAGGCATCCCTCTACCCGCTCCCCGGACGCAACTGGCTCACCTATATCGGGCCCGAAAACACCCCGACAGCGCGCGTGTCGATGGGGGTGTCCGTCTACCCCGCGGGCTCGAAGCCAGCCGGTCACGTCCACGACTCACAGGAAGAGACAATCTACTGCACGGCCGGACGAGGGCGCATCGTGACGCCCGACGAAACGGCCGAGATCAAGGTCGGTGTGACGGTGTGGGTCCGCGCTGGGACCCACCACGCAGCCGAGTCCGACGGACCCGAGCCACTCGAGCTCGTCTGCTTCTTCTCACCGCCGGTCGTCCCCGGTTCCTATGAGAAGAACCTTCCCAGCCGTGTCGATCGCGCTCGTGATGTCCCGCCAGGCGCCGAGGGTCGAGTCGTAGTGGAGTAGGACCGTCGGTGGCGCAATGACGTTTGAGCACGTATGCGAGGAGCATGGGCGACGCACCGGGGGGTGCCTTCGGTAAACCCCACGTGGCGCGGTACCTCCCTCGTTGTCTCAGCACCGCGGCCCTCGTCATCCCAGCCGCTCGTCCGTCGCATCGTCCGCGACGCCGCCGTAGTAACGATCCAGCACCTGCGCGAACACCGGCTCGTCGGGCGCGGCCCGGTGGAACAGGGTCATGCACGAGCGAAGCTTCATCGCGTCGGTCGAGCCGAAGATCTCCTCCGCGGTCCGCCCGCTGGTCGCCAGGATGACGCCGGCGCACTCGCGCAGGCGTGCTCCCAGCACCGGGTGGTCGAGATAGGAGCGCGCCTCGTCCAGTGAGGCTATGGCAAAGCGCTGGGACATGGCGCTGTACCCGAGGCCGGCGATCTGCGGGAAGATGAACCAGATCCAGTGACCGGTCTTGCGCCCGCGCCGCAGCTCCTCGAGCACGCCGTCGTAGAGGTGCTGCTGCTCCACGAGGAACCGGTCGAGGTCGTATGGCATGGACCCAGTGTGCTACGGCGATCCACGGGGTCGGGACCTGTCGCCGCAGCCGCGCCTCCGGCCAGTCCGACGTGTTGCGGGGCTGCTGAGACAACGGGAGAAGCAGTGGCGCGGGAGCGATTGGCCCCCGTTGCCCCCCGCTGCTACCGGCCGGCCTGAGAGGGTGAGAACGAATCGGTCCTGAAGGTCGCCAGGCGGGCCGGATGGCCAGCGCATCTCGGTCCGTTCGGCAGCGGCGGCTGATGGCGGAGCCTGGCCCTCCCGTGGGGCAATGGGGTGCCCGCGCCGCAATGCGCCAGGCCGGCGGAGCAGGGCCTGCGGGACGTTGCCCCTGTCAGCTCGCCGCGGCGGCCTCCCGGAGAACGACCGTTCGCATCAGGTTGTGGGCGAGGGCGAACCAGAGAGCGATCGCCCTGGCTTTGTCGCGACCTCTGACCCCGAACCGCTGGAGGCCTCGGTTGCGGGCGATCGCGTTCACGCATTCGGCCGTGGCGGCGCGGTCCTTGTAGATCTCCTTGGCCTCGTCGGTCCCCATCCGGACCCGCCAGGCGGCGACCGCGGGTGAGTCGTCGGGCAGCGGCTGGTGCGGGTCACGGGCCGGGTCCTCGGGCGTCCGCACCGGGAGATAGAGGGTCGTCGCAGCGGCAAGCTCGTCGATCTCGGCGGTCGTGAGGAAGCCGGCATCGGCGAGCAGCGCGTCGGGGTCCCGGCCATAGCGCCGACAGAGCTGGCGGACCATCGGGCTGAGCTGGCCCTGATCGGTGCCGGTCGCGATGACGTCGAGCCCGACGATGACCTGGCTCGTCGCATCGGCGGCGAACTGGACGTTGTAGGCCGGGCGATAGCCGCCGTCGGCCATCTTCATCACTCGTGCCTCGGGATCGGTCGTCGAGGCGCGCGCCTCGTCGGCCGGCTTGCCGGAGCGGCGCTTGGCGGCCTCGAGTTCGGGCAGGTGCTCGAGCGCCCGGCGGACCCGGCTGGCCCGCTCGGTCGCCGCCCGCTCGCGGGCCGCGGCGATCCGCCGCGAGGTGGCCGCCGGATCGTCGTCGAGCTCGGACTTGAGGGCGTCGACCTGGGCCGCGGCCTCGGCGAGGAAGCGCTCGAGGGTCGGCCGGCGCCGGTACGAGGCGGCCCCCGCCCCCGCCCGGACCCGCATCCCGTCCTGGGCGACGACGGCCATCGTCACCAATCCGTCGGCGAGCAGGGCGGCGACGCTCTCGGTGAGGAGCGCATCGAGGATGTCGGCCTCGTCGACCCGGAAGGCGGCCAGGGTGTGGTAGTTGACCCCGACGCCGCCACACAGCCAGCGGTAGGCGTCGTGCTCGGCACACAGCCGATCGAGCGCGCGGGCCGAGCCGACCCCCTCGAGGGTCGCGTACAGCCAGAGGCTGACGAGGATGGCCGGGTCGATCGGCGGCCGCCCGGGGTGGCCCTCGATCGCCCGGATCCGCTCATGGAGCACCGAGAGGTCGAGCCCCTCGACGAACGCCCAGACGAGACGCGCCCGGTGATCGGCCGGTAGGAGGCTCTCGAGGTCGGAGGGCCGGAGGATGATCTGGTCGCGCTCGGGGCGCTGGAGGCGCGGGCGCCCCCGTCCCTCGGGCTCACGCGGCTGGCTTCCGTGGCCGGGAGATCAAAGAGGGTGTCGTCCATCGCTGAATCGTAGCTGCGACGGCCGCCGATGGGAATCCCCCGACCGAAAGATTCACGGCCTCTGAGCCCGGATCCGGCGCGGGCGGTCCGGATCCTGGAGGGCCGGCTCTGGTCCTGGGGCGGCATGGTGACTGCCCACCGCGGTGTCAGAATCCCGAACACGATGAACCCATGGTGTGCGGGCGTGATCATGCGCCCCCCGGTAGCTCCGCTCGAGCGCGCTCGAAGACGCGGCGGAGGTAGTGGTCCATGACGACCGTCTGGAAGTCGCGGTCGTCGAGGATCCGCTGGAAGATGTCGGCGTTGTCGTCCATCCGGCGGGCGATCGTCTTCATGAAGGCATCCGACGGCGCTCCCTTCTCTGTGGCCCGGGTGCGCCTGCCCGCGGCAGCATGGCCGCTGCGGCCCGGCTGCCGGCCTACACCAGGTAGTCCTTGAGCTTGCGGCTGCGGGACGGGTGGCGCAGCTTGCGGAGGGCTTTGGTCTCGATCTGGCGGATCCGCTCGCGGGTCACGTTGAACTCCTTGCCGACCTCCTCGAGGGTGCGGGCGCGGTCGTCCTCGAGGCCGAAGCGCAGCTGGAGGACGCGGCGCTCTCGGCCGGTCAGTGAGTCGAGGACCGCCTCCACCTGCTCCTTGAGCAGCTGATGCGAGG
>JADMIG010000035.1 GCA_015478725.1 Chloroflexota bacterium
GTCCGCGCCGCCTCCTGCGCCGGCCGCCTCCTGCGCCGGATCCCGTGTCCGCGCCGCCTCCTGCGCCGGCCGCCTCCTGCGCCGGATCCCGTGTCCGCGCCCGCGGCGGAACGGTTCGTCTCATCCGCTCCTGCACGGAACGTTCCTTGCGTTGCCCGGGGCGATCCGTCTCACATGCTCACCACCGGAACGTTGGACACGGGGGAAGGGCCTGTTGGGCCTGCGCCGGTCGCTGCGGCCGCTCCAACGTTCCGGGGATGAACAGGTGAGACTTTCGTCGCTGCGCCGGTCGCTGCGGCCGCTCCAACGTTCCGGGGATGAACAGGTGAGACTTTCGTCGCTGCGCCGGTCGCTGCGGCCGCTCCAACGTTCCGGGGATGAACAGGTGAGACATTGGCAGTCGCTGCGCCGGCCGCCGCCACCGCCTGCGCCGGCCGCCGCCACCGCCGCCGCCGGCCGCCGGCCGCCACCGCCGCCGCCGGCCTGCGCGTCAGCCGCCGGCGATCGCCGGGATGACGTGCACCGTTGACGTCGGCCCGACCGTCGTGGCGAGCGTCGCCGGCTCGCCGTCGACGAACACGTTGATGTGCTCGCGGAGCGCCGGACCTGGCTCGAGGAGGCGATCGGCGAGGCCCGGCCATCGTCCGTCGAGCTCCAGGACGATCTCGCCGACCGTCGTGCCCTCGACCGTGGCGCGATGCGGCAGCCCCGGGATGAGGGCGCCGAGGGAACGGGGGAGGACCACCTCCGCCATCGCCGGTCAGGCCTCGACCCGGATCGCCTCGACGGACCAGATCGGCGGCAGCGAGGTCGCGATCGGCGTCCAGCTCGCGCCGGCGTCCGCGCTCCCGCAGAGCTGCCCGGTGCTCGTCCCGAAGTAGACCCCGACGGGTTCGAGCTCGTCGTGGGCCATCGCCTCGCGGAGGACGCCGAGATAGGCGTCGCGTTGCGGCAGGCCAGCATCGCCGCGGAGCCATGTGTCCCCACCGTCGATCGTGCGCCAGACCGCCGCCGCGCCGTCCGGCATGTAGCGCCCGCGGTCAGCGCCGTTGAGCGGGATCGCCCAGACCGTGAGCGGATCGCGCGGATGGGCCGTCATCGCGAAGCCGAACTCGGACGGGAGGCCGGCGGTGATCTCGGCCCAGTGCAGGCCGCCGTCGAGCGAGCGATACACGCCGCAGTGGTTCTGCTGGTAGAGGCGCTCCGGCTCGCCGGCCGCCATGACGAGCTTGTGGACGCACTGCCCGGTCACCGGTCGCGGATCGGGCATGAAATCGGCTCGAACGCCCTCGTTCCGCGGCTCCCAGGAGGCCCCGCCGTCGCGCGTCTCGAACGTGCCGACGGCGGAGATCGCGATCCACATCCGGGCGGGGTCGGTCGGGTGCGGGACGATCGTGTGGCAGATGAGGCCGCCGGCGCCGGGCTGCCAGGTCGAGCGGGTCGGGTGGTTCGTCAGGCCCTCGACGTGCGCCCAGCTCCGGCCGCCGTCCTCGCTCCGGAAGAGCCCGGCCGGACCGACGCCGGCGAAGAGGGAGCCGTGGGCTGCGGTGACGTTCCAGACGGCGGTGATCTTCGGGCCGGCGTCGCCGTAGGTGAGGCCGTCGCTCGACTGCGTCCAGCTCGCGCCGAGGTCGTCGCTGCGGAAGACCGTCGGCCCGTACCACGGGCTGCCGCCGCCGGCATAGAGCGTTCCGGTCGCCGGATCTGCGGAGATGTCCTGGATCGGCCAGCCCTCACACATCGGCCCGTCGATCGTCCATGCCCGCCGATCCCCGTCCGATCGGAGGATGAACGCCCCCTTCTTCGTCCCCACGAGCAGCAGGATCCGGTCCGTCATCGTCGCCTCCTCTCGGTCGTGGCCGACCCCAACGATACCTATCGAAGGCTCCAACGATACAGGGGGTGGAGCTCCGCCCAGCCGCCGTGATCGAGGTCGAAGACATAGCGGCCCTCCATCCAGACTCGGGCGCCGACGGTGGGGAGCAACCCGGCGAGCGGATCCGGATCCGAGGCGCAGGTCGCGATCGCGTCCGCCTGGGTGACCCTCCGGACACAGACCGGCTCAACGACGAGGTCGCCGAGCTCCACGCCCTGGTTCGCCGTGGTGAGGAGGTAGCGGTACGCGGGATCGAGCGCGACGAGGATGTGGACGTCCCCGTCCACCTCGTGGCGGACCGCCGCGACCGTCCCGGTGATGGAGATGCAGGCGGCATGGATCGCGAGGCGGTACGGGTGGTAGACGTAGCGATCCTGATCGGTGGGGGAGCAGGTGGCCGGGTTCGCCGTCGGGCGCGTTGTCGGGCGGGCAGACGCTTGTGCCAGCGCCTTCGCAGTCGCGTGCGCGGCGGTAGTGGGAGCGGTGGCCGTGTCGGCCGCGGGGGCGGCGGATGGCGCGCTGCTCGGCGCCGCGGAGGTCCCGATGCCGGCCGTCGCCCCGGCGAGGCCGCCGGCTCCGCTCGTCCCGCTCGGGCTTGGCGGCGGTGCGACGGCCACCGCGATGACCACGACGATCGCCGCGAGGACGACGACGCCAAGGACGAGCCGACTCGACGCTGACATCCCCGGTGCCCCTCCCTGTCGTGTCCCGCCCACACAGGGCGATGGTGCATTCTGCGCTCACCTACGCGCCCGTTGCGTGCTTGGCGGCACGAGTGCCCTTCGTCTCGTTCCGGCCCGTGGCACCCCGTTCATCCTCGAGCCGGGTACGCGCGGAGTGCGTGCCGACGCGCCTGGTGCGTACTGGATGCGACGAGGTCATCGCGCGGGCCGCTCGACCGCCCCACTGCTCCGTCGCGTCGTGTTCCACGATCTTGCACGCACATGGCGCGTAAATGGCACGAAACCGCCGCGGCGCCGGGCTCGAGCTGACGATCAGACATCCGGCTGGCGAGCGCTCGGGACGGAGCAAGGCCGTGAGCGCGCGTGAGAGGATCACCGTGATGGGCGACTCGATGACGGCAATGCGTCCTGAGGTACCCCGTTGATGGCCGCGCCTGGCCTCATTCCGACCATCGTCGGCAACCTGGTCCCGCTGATCGGGGTGCTCCTCTTCGGCTGGGATCTGCCATCGATCGTGGTGATGTACTGGATCGAGACCGGCGTCGGCGGACTCGTCAACGTCCTGAGGATCCGCAAGTCGATGGCGCTCGGGCCGCCGACCGTCAACGCCGATGGATCGATCGAGCGGCCGATCGTGCGCGCAGCCTTGTCCGGCAGCTGGCGGCTCCCCCTCATCTGGCTCGTGGCCTACGGGATCTTCTGGGCGATCCTCGGGCCGTTCGTCATCCAGATCGCGAACGGTGGCTTCTACGAGGGCGCCAGCCAGACCGGCTGGAGTGGGGTCTCCGCTGACGTGATCGCCTGGGGCACCGTCAGCCTGGTCGGCGGCCAGGTGGGCACCTACACCCTGGATTACGTCATCGGGCGGCGCTATCTGACGGTGACGCCGCTCGAGCTCCTCCGGGACCCGTTCGTCCGGATCTTCATCATCCTGGCGACGATCGCGGTGGGCGGGGTCGGCATCGCCCTGCTCGGTTCGCCGGTCGGGTTCCTCGCCGCGATGGTGGTCGCCAAGACCATCGTGGAGTTCTGGTTCACCCGGCCGGCTCGCGCCGCCATCTCGACCGGCTCGTGCCCGACGCCCTGAACCGGACGCCTTGAACCGGACCTAAACCGGCTCACGGTGCGTGGTAGATTGCGGCGGTGTCCCGCCCCCGACGGGAGCCCAGCGGGACGATCGAGAGATCGAAGGAGCGCCGCTCCGTGAGACACCTCATTGTCACCCTCGGGGTCGCGACGATTCTGGCTGCCTGCGGGGGCTCGGCCGCACCGCCCAGTCCGGCACCCACCGCGACGCCTGCCGTTGCCACCGCGGTCCCTGCGAGCCCGACGGCACCGCCAACCGCCGCGCCGACCGAGACGCCCCCGGCATCCTCGGCACTCACGACATCCGGCCCGGGTGGATCGGGGGCGTTTGTCGTTGCCGGCCTCACGTCCATGCTCCCGGTCAGCGCCGACCAGCCGGACTCCTCCACGTTCGCGACGTCATTCGCGTCGGAGACCCCGGAGATCCTCGTCGCGTACCAGCTGGCGCCCGGGCTCGCGGGTAAGATCACCTCGATCTGGAGGACCGTGGGGGGCGACGCGAAGACCACGTCGTTCGACTATCCGGCTTCGGCTCCGTGGGCTTACTTCAGCCTCACCTACGTGAACGGATTCGTTCCCGGCGACTACGAGGAGATCCTCACCTTCGAACGGACGGGCGAGTCGGTGACCCTCCCCTTCACGATCACCGGGCCGCGCCGACCGCCGGCGACTCCCACGCCGCTGCCGAGCGGGACGAGTGCCTTCACGCTTCTCCGAACCGCAACCGGTGCCGACTCCTCGAAGTCACGCCCAGATCCGGCGACGTTCACCGATTCGTTCCCGACCACGGCGCCCGCCATCTTTGTCGTGTTCTCGTTGCGGCCGGAACTGACCGGAAAAGTCACCTGCACGATGACCGCCAATGGCTCGGCGCTCATCAAGCCGCTGTCGATCGACTACGGGACGCGCAACAGCTGGGGTGACTTCAAGGTCAACCCGGCCGGCGAGTTCTCGGCGGGCGACTACGTGGCCACCGTGACCTACACGCCGACGGGTGAGGCGCAGACGGTCAGGTTCACGGTCAAGTGATCGGGCGGGACACCACGGGCACGGTGTAACCCGGCGCTACGCCTTGAGTAGGGCGCTCGTGCCTTTCGTCGTGTTGGTGGAGCCCGCGACGTGCTCCACCTGCTGCTGGATCGTCGCCCAGGCCCGATCACTCCAGGTGTCCCGCGACGGTTGAGGCGAACCCTCCGCTTCAGGACCGACGGGTGGTTGTTTCGCCGGCGCGAGTCCCCCAGTTGGCGCGTACCAAAGTATGATATATTGCTACATGACGGCAGTATCAATCCTATATCACGCGTGAATAAAAGAGCCTTTCGATCATGATCTTCCGCACCCCCGAACTCACGGAACAGGAGCTCCGCGTCATCGCGAGGATCGATCGGGTGCGCGACGCTCTGCGTCATCAACTCCCGGATCAGCACAACTGGGTCGGGCTATTGCGCCGCGTGATGCTCGCGCGTGCCATCCAGGGATCCAACAGCATCGAGGGCTACAACGTCAGCCTGGATGATGCCGTGGCGGCCGTCGCCGGCGAACCACCGCTCGATGCCGAGGATGGGGCATGGCGGGCCGTCGTCGGATATCGCGATGCGATGACCTATGTCCTGCAGCTGGCGGACGACACGCACTTCGCCTACGACGAGAACCTGATACGGGGACTCCACTACATGATGTTGAGCTACGCGCTCGACAAGAGCCCCGGGCGTTGGCGGCCGGGCTCCGTCTTCGTCGTGGACGAGGCTACGCACGAGGTCGTCTACACGGGTCCAGACGCGATGGACGTACCCGACCTCATGCATGAGCTCGTCGACGAACTTCGTGCCGCTGATCAGGTCCCCCCGATGGTCAAAGCCGCGATGGCGCATCTCAGCCTCGCGATGATCCATCCCTTTCGGGACGGAAACGGACGAATGGCGCGCTGCCTGCAGACGCTCGTTCTCGCTCGGGAGGGCATCGTCGCTTCGCCCTTCGTGAGCATCGAGGAATACCTCGGGGCCAACACCGGGGCGTACTACAGGGTGCTCCAGGAGGTCGGCCAGGGAACCTGGCGGCCGGAGCGCGATGCTCGCCCGTGGATTCGGTTTGTCCTGACGGCGCACTATCGACAGGCACTGACCATGATCCGACGAGCGGAAGAGGCGGAGCGTCGCTGGACGCTGCTCACCCGGGAGGCGACCCGGCTGAAGCTCCCCGAACGATCCGTGCCAGCGTTGTTCAACGCAGCGCTGCAGTTCAGGCTGAGGAACGCTGACTATCGGGAGGTGGCCGAGGTCAACGAGCACATCGCCGGCCGCGATCTGGGTCGTCTTGTCGCTTCCGGTTTGCTTGGTGCAAAGGGAGAGCGCCGCGGGCGATATTACGTCGCGACGGCCCGACTCCTGGCTCTCGATGCGTCGATCCGAACCGAGCGAAAACCCGTCGAGGACCCGTTCACGACCGCGATGGGCGAAACGCCGAGCCTCTGAGGTCGCCATCGCCGACCGAGCGAGCGATACGCCAGCATTGACAACTTCTCTCTATTGCTAGTAGTGTCCGATAAGCAGAACGACGAAGTTGTCCCGCCACCGAAGTCTGAGGCGCTCTGGCATGGTCCTTGCCGACACGCCCTCCGCAGAGCTCGTTGAGCTTCTGCCAAAGGCCTTCTACTCTCCGAGCGAGTTGGCAGATCTCGCCTCACTCTCGAGCTCGACGATCTTGAACTACATTCACGATGGTCGGCTTGTCGCCGTGCGCCTGTCCGAGCGGACCTACCGAATCCCGCGGAAGGCCGTCATTCGATTGCTGGGGCTGGGAGCTCCGGCGCCCGTCGTCGTGGTGGCTCCGTCGCGAACCGTCGAGTTCTAGTCACCGCCATCGTGGATGCGGCGTGACGGGGGCGGTCAGCCCCACGCCGCTCACGAACGGTCAGCTGCACGCACGCCGCGATCGACTCACGGATTTCCTCGACGCCTGGGGCGACCTTCGGGTCAGCGACCTGGGTGGCGCGGGTGAGCGCCGCCTGCTCGAGTTCTACTTCGAAGCTCCGGGCACGGAACTGGCGGTCGAGATCAAGGCACGGTATCGCGAGTACTACCGTCGCGGGTGGACCGACGATTGGCAGATCGCCAGGTACACCCATGAGTACCTCGACGTGGCGCGCAGGAAGCGACTCGCCTATCACCTCCACGACATCGGGTCGCGCAGATCGGTGCCCCACGCACATTGCGGGAGCGCCGACAACCTGGCGGACGCCGAGGGCACGCACCACCTTCGTGCCATCGAGTTCGACCTGCGAGAAGCGCACGAGGAATTCATGGAGCTGTGGGCTTCGAATGCGTTCCCGGATTGTGCGCGCTTCCGTCCCCTCGATATCAGTCGGGCCCCCGACGAAGGCTCGAGCTGACGATCAGACATCCGAACCCGCGCGAGTCCCCTCAGTAGTGCTCGCGGATGTAGGCGTAGGCGCGGTCGTAGAGCTCGCCGGCCGGCGGGAGGGCGTTGTTGCGGAGGACGAGCCGGAGCTGGCGGCGGACCTCGCGGTCGCCGGGCTGGCTCTCCTGCCAGCCAGTGCCGCGGACCGGTCGCACGATCGCGTCGATCTCCTCCACGACGTGCTCGATGATCGCCGGGGTGCCCGGCGGCGCGTATTCGGAGAGGATCTGGGTGAGGGCGCCGCGGTCGGGATCGAGAACCTCGAACGCGTCGAGCCGACCGTCCGCCTCGGCGCGCTCCGCGCCGACGAGCTGGCGGGCGAGTTCGAGCAGCCGCTTGAGGAACTCGACCGAGTCCTTCGCGCCTTCGAGGCGGGTCCGGCGCAGCTCCTCGAGCCGCTCCGAGAGCGTTCGCCAGACCGGGTGCGTCCTCTCGCCGGCGAGCTTGCGACGAAGGCGCGCCTCGATCGTGTCGAGGACATCGTCGACGGTCGGCGCCAGGCTTCCGACCACGACCGATGCGTCGAACAGTTCGAGCTGGCGGAGCGCCTCGAACGTGCCCGCGTCGATCGCCACGGACTCCAGGCCACCCGACCCGACAACGACATCGGTGACGTAGTCGGCGAGGAGTTCGGCGGTCTTCGCGCCGAGGCGGTGCCAGAGGAGCGCATCGGCATTCGCGACCGGCTGGATCGAGGCGTACACCCGGGCAAGCCAGCGGTAGTCGTCCTCGAACGCTCGGAGACGAAGGTCCGGCGAGAGCAGCTCGAAGAGCGCCTCGCAGCGGAGGAACGCCTCGGCGAACTCGGCCCGCGCATCCACCGTGGCGACTCGCTCCTGGGCCGCCATGAGCTGCTCGTACCCGCTCGACCGCCGATCGACGCCACCGAACCGCGAAATGAGATCGGCGACCCAGCCGGCGAGGAGCGCGAAGAGCTCCGCGACATCGGCCGGGAGCGCCTTCCGTCCGCCGCGATCCTTGACGGCGACCGCCCGGGCGAGCTCGGCGCCGAGACCGACGTAGTCGACGATGAGCCCGTACAGCTTCTCCTGATCGGTGACCGGGTTCGTCCAGCGGCGGTTCGTCCGGCAGACCGCCTGGAACAGCGTGTGCGCGCGGAGCGGCTTGTCGAGGTACATCACCCCCTCGATCGGCGCGTCGAAGCCGGTGAGGAGCTTGGCGGTGACGATGAGGAAGCGGAGCGGATCGGCCGGATCGAGGAACCGGTCGCGGATGCGGACCTCCTCGTCGCGCTCGCGGTCGAAGACGGACCACTCGGCCGGGTCGTCCTTGGCGCTCGTCATGACGACCGTCGCCTCCTCGCCCGGCCGGAGGTGGCGGTTGATCTCGGCGAGGTAGCGGACGCACAGCTCGCGATCGAAGGCGACCACCTGGGCCTTGAGGCCCAACGGCTCGACCTTGCGCCGGTAGTGCTCGACGATGTCGGCGCAGACGGCCTCGATCCGGGCCGGGGTCTTCATGAGCTCATCCACCCGACTCGCCCGTCGGGCGAGCATCCCCTGCTCGCGCTCATCGAGCGCCTCCGCCTCGGCGAGCTCGGCGAACGCCTCGTCGAGCGCCGCCCGATCGATGTGGAAGTCGACGAGCCGGGTCTCGATGTGGATCGGCAGCGTCGCCCCGTCGGCGATCGAACGCTCGACGCTGTAGTGATTGAGGACGCCGTCCGGATCGTCGGGATCGCCGAAGGTCGTCCAGGTGTTGCGATCGGCCGTCGAGATCGGGGTCCCGGTGAGGCCGATGAGCCGGGCATTCGGGAGCGCGCCGCGCAGGTCGAGCCCGAGCCGGCCCTCCTGGGTGCGGTGGGCCTCGTCGACCATGACGACGATGTTCGAGCGCTCGTTGAGGAGGCCCGCATCGGCGAACCGGAAGATCGTCGTGACGATGATGCCGCGGGTGTCCTCGCGGAGGAGCCGCCGCAGCTCCTCCTTCGTCTGCGCGATCCGCAACCCGGGCAGGCCGACCGAGGCGAACTCGGAGCCGATCTGCTCGATGAGATCGAGCCGATCGAGGACGACGAGGATCGTCGGCGCATCGAGATCGAGCTGCGCCCGGAGCTTGGCCGCGGCGAAGGCCATGATCATCGTCTTGCCCGAGCCCTGGTGATGCCAGACGAGGCCGTTGCGGCGGCGTGGATCGCGGACCCGGGCGACGATCGCCTCGACCGCTTCGACCTGCGGGTAGCGGGGGATGATCTTCTCGGTGTAGCCGCCGGCGGAGGACGAGCGGCGGGAGAAGAGGGTGTACGTTCGGAGGATGTCGAGGACGAGCTCGGGGCGGAGGAGGAGCTCGACCGAGCGGAGGACGTTCGCCATCCCCGGCAAGCCGAATGGATCGGTCGTCCGCGACCAGGGGAGCCAGTCCTGGGCCGGCTCGCGGATCGCCCCGTAGCGGAGCTCCTTGCCCTCCGTCGCGAACGAGAGGACGTTCGGGACGAAGAAGCCCGGGGTCTTCACCTCGTACGCGCTGTGGATGTCGAGCGCGCCGTTGAGCCACGACGTCGTCGCGCTGATCGGCGTCTTCGTCTCGCCGACCACGAGCGGCAGGCCGTTCACCCAGAGGACGAGGTCGTAGCGGCGTTCCTCGGTCCCGGCGTGGTACGTCACCTCGGTCGAGACGACGAGCGAATTCGCCCGCGGGTGATCGAAATCGATGAGCCGGACCGGCTCGAACGTCTCGGTCCCGAGGTAGCGGATCGTCTGCTGGCCGCGCAACCACTCGATGAGGTGGCGGTTCGCCTCGATCAGCCCGTCGTTCGCGACCGACAGGATCGCCGCCCTGATCTTCGGCAGAACCTCGTCGACCCGGTCCGGCTGCGCGGCGATCGCCGGGTTGAGGCGCATGAGCGCGGCGATGACGTCCGCCTCGACGAGCACGGAGTCGAGCGGTCGATCGAGGCTGCCGCCTGCGACGAAGCGCCAGCCGAGATCGGGTCGGGTGAGGCGCTCGACGAGGGCGGCCTGGACGGCGGACTCCGCGAGCTGACTCATGCAGCGCCGTCGAGGAACCGGTCGTAGGTGGTCGGAATGGGATGCCTTCCCGTGAGGAGGTCGGAGGATAGCGCGGACCGAGCGAGGAACGCGACGTGAGCGTGATTTTCAACAAGCATCCGCACCGAGCGCATCTCTCTTAGCGCATCGACCGTAGTTGCCGTGTTGAGCGGCATACGGACGGGAATACTGCCGACTATCTGAGTGTTCAGATTGGGGAGGGTGATCCCCACGGCGTGGTCAATGAGCCAGACATTGGTATCACGCGTGCTGAGGGCCTCGAACACGGCTTCGGGCAGACCCTGGTTGACTCTCACCCTGACGGTCCCCGTCCCACAAAGCCAGTCACGCTCCCGTTCGCCCACGAGCGCACGCTTCGTAAGATCACCACGCCGAGCCAGGAGGATGTCCCCCGGCTGAAGCCGATGGCGAGCGAGACGCCTCGCATGCTCTTCGGGGACTCGTGCAATGGCATCGACCGAGATGCGCCCCGCGTCCATGTCCTGAGGCATAACCACAGGGACGCCATCAGTGACGTAGTCACTCGCGTGTAACTGGCTGCCGAAAGGACCTATCTGAATCCCGTCAGGACTGCATAGTTCCCGCAGGGGATGCGCCTCCGTACCGTCCTGGGAGAAGGTCTCGTCGCGAAGAGCGTCGATGGCGGTGTCGACGGCGACCGCTAGCCGCCGGCTCTTGTCAGTGATCTCTCCCAGCGTCCCGATGAGATCGACGATGCGGCGCTGCTCGGCGAGCGGCGGTAGGTCGAACTCGAATGCCGCGAGATCGGCCGCGCTCGTGCGCGGCATTCGACTTCCGGCTGAGCTGGCCATCGCCCATTCGGTGAGGGGATCAGCGCATGCGACCAAGTACAGGAACTCATCGATGACCGACTCTCGGCTCGGGCGAAGCACGAGAATCTCAGGCGAGCACACACCATCCCACCCTGCGAGAGCGACCTTGCGGAGGTAGGGGCGAAGCCGGCCGAAAAGGGTATCGCCTGGTGAGAAACGGGTGACCTGACTCGTCACCTCCGCCACGGCGCCCGTAACGCCGATCCTCGGTGAACCCGAGGGCATTGCTTCCAGACCGACATACGGCGTGCCAGGAACGAGTTCACGCGGATCCGCGCGGTCGACAACTACTTTGCAGACGTCGCCTATCCGGACATGCCGCCAACCCTCACGCATAGCCTGCCTCGCGAAGCCGTTCGGCGAGCCGCTCCTCTGCCGCGCGGAGCGCCTGCTGCGCCTCCCTCAACTCCGCAAGTGCGGTGGCAACGGCGATGACCTCAGCAGCCGCGCCCTTGATGTAGCGGCCGATGTTGAGGTCCCAGCCGTTCGCCTCGATCTCGGCACGAGGCACGAGGCGACTCCCGATGTCGTCAGTGGCCGCAGCGCCAGAGCTGTTTCGATACGCGGCGACGATCGCATCGACATCGTCTGCTCGGAGCTGGTTCTGGTTGCGGCCCTTCGCGAACCGCTTCGAACCATCGACGAACAGGACGTGGCCGCGACGCTCCGGCGCCTTCTCGGCTCGGAAGATGAGCAGACAGGCGGGGATCGAGGTCGAGTAGAAGAGGTTCGAGGCAAGGCCGACGATCGCTTCGAGCCGGTCCGATCGGATGAGACATTCGCGGATGACGCCCTCGGCTGCGCCGCGAAAGAGCACCCCGTGCGGCATGACGACGCCAACCCGTCCGGTCACGGGCTTCATCGAGGCGACCATGTGTTGAACCCAGGCGTAGTCGCCGAAGCTCGCCGGTGGGACGCCGCACGAGGGCCGACCCCATGGATCGTGCGCCCAGACGTCGGAGCCCCAGTTCTTCAGGCTGAACGGCGGATTGGCGATGACGATGTCGAACCGTTCGAGCCTGCCCCGCTCGTCGAGGAAGCGCGGATCGCGGAGGGTGTCGCCGCGTCGGATTCGGGTGTCCTCGATGTCGTGGAGGAAGAGGTTCATCCGCGCGATCGCCGAGGTAGTGAGGCTCACCTCCTGCCCGGCGAACCGCATCTGGCGGACCGAACCGCCAGCCTCGATCACCTCGTTCGCCGCCTCGACCAACATGCCCCCGGAGCCGACTGCGGGGTCGTACACGGTGTCGGTCGGCTGCGGATCGAGGATGCGGGTGAGGAGCCGCACGACCGCTCTCGGGGTGAAGAACTCGCCGGCCTTCTTGCCGGACTCGTCGGCGAACTGGCGGAGCAGGTACTCATAGGCGTTGCCGAGGACGTCGTGACCGACCCGCGCAGGGCTGAGATTGAGGGTGTGGAACGCCTCGATGAGGTTGAGCAGGGCGTGCTCGGGGAGCTTCTCCTTGTTCGCCCACTGGACGTCGCCGAAGATGCCGGCGAGCGTATTGGGGTTCGCTTGCTGGACGTGGTCGAGGATGCGCTGCAGCGCCACGCCGACGTTCTCGGAGACGCGGCGGAGATCGGACCAGTGGCAGCCGTCAGGCACCGCGAAGCGGTGGTAGTCGGCCTCGATCTCCGGCGTGAGGTCTGATCCGAACTCAGCGATCGCCCGGGCGTGCTCGTCGTTCCACGCGTCCGAGACCCGCTTGTAGAAGAGGAGCGGGAAGATGTACGCCTTGAAGTCGGCCGGATCGACGGGACCGCGGAGGCTGTTCGCGGCGGCCCAGAGGCGACCTTCGAGCTCCTGCTGGGTGAGGCCGCTGGGATCGGGCTGGCTCGTCACGTCCCCCTCGAACGGAGTAGTCGCCGGTCGCGGCGCGTGGGAGCGAGTCTATCGCGCAGCCAGGGGCTGCCGACGTCCGTCCGGGAGATGCAAACAGGGCCAGTCGCTCGCTGGGTCTCTTTACTGCACGCCATAGGCTGGCTGTGAACGCACGTTCGAGATACTATGTGTATGGCGTCAGAGAACATCCTGTTGGCTCTAGGAATTGCACACGAGGAAAGGAAGAAATGGCTACCAAGAATACCGTCGCTTCCGGCGCGCCGGCTGCACAGGCAGAAAAGAAGTCCCACAAGCGGCCTTGGCTGAGCCAAGAGGATGTTCCCAGTTACTCGCTCGAGCAGGCGCTCAGAGTTCCGCGCGCCATTGCGGACAGCTACGCCTTCAAGCCCACTCGTCCGCTTAACGTCGCCGGCGCCATGAAGCTCTCGCCGACATCCGGTCCCTTCAGAAGCCTTACGGGAGCGGCGATCGCATATGGCCTCACAATTGGCGGCGCCTTCGCCCCCGAAATTGGGATCACCCCTCTCGGGATGCGGGTAGTTCGCCCGACGAAACCCGGCGACGACCTCGCGGCGAAACGCGAGGCGCTGCTCAAGCCGAGGGTGGTGGGGGAGTTCCTTCGACAGTACGATGGAGCGGCCCTCCCTCCGGACCAAATCGCCAAGAACGTGCTCCTAGAGCGGGGAGTTCCGGCAGGGCGAGAAGAGGATGTCCTTGCGTTGATCATCGAGGGGGCGGACGCGGTCGCATTCCTGAAGGAGATCAACGGCAAGAAATACGTCGATCTCGCAGGATCCGCTGCACATGAGGGCCCAGCCGCCGAGAGTGCCCGAGATGGAACGATGCCTGTGAGAGCGCCTGGCACCGCACCGCTGCCTGACCGAACGACGGCCAACGTCGCAGGTGTGTCTGTCGGTCCGGGGATCAACATCAATATCGAAATCCACATTGCCGCTGACGCCAGTGCCGAAACCGTGCAGGAAATCTTCAAGAACATGCGTCGATACGTGTTGAGCAACGATGGCTCGGTCGACGAAACATGACGTAGTAGATCCGGACCTCCTGCGCCGTCTTCGGGAGTTTCAGACGCGGGTGCGCCAAATACCGACCGGCAGCAGAAACATAGACGCAGTCGTTCCTGCGCGGGGCCCTCTCTCGGGGAGTCAGGTTGGAACGATGGCACGTCTGCGGAAACTCTCCCCACGCCTGGCCGATAGCTTCGAACAGGCTTTGAGAGACGTGAACGACGGCACCCGCCTGACGTATGGGGCCCCGGCCGGAGAGGCCCGAGAAGTCCTTCGACAGGCTATCGATGCAATGGCTCCGGATGACGAAGTTCGCAAACAGTCGTGGTTCAAGGGATACGCCAAAGATGGGAAGGTCGAGGTGACCCAGGCCGAGCGCATCCAGTTTTCCGCACAGCTTCGAGGCGGTGACTATCGGGCGGCGAACGAAGCGACAGAAATCATTGATCAGCGGATCGGCCGCCTCGGTCGTATGGTCTACAGGAGCGGAAGTGCGGCCCTGCACGCTGAAAGTCAACAGGCCGAAGTCCGGAAGATGATGGGTTACGTCTTCGCGGTGCTGGACGACCTTCTACCCGAGTAGATTGCCGGCTTCACCTTGGAGGTTGGGCGGTCGGACCGCTCGTGTCGGTGCCGGTTGCTTCCGGAGCTGGCGTCCCCGGAGCCGCCGACGTAGAAACGCGAACGTAAGTGGCCCGGTTGACGCCGAGGGCTTGCAACGCCCCGACCAGGTTGAAGACCCCGAACGCTGTCCAGCGACGAATGCAGCGACAAAGGCGAAGGTGACGCGGACGAACCGCCCAAGGGCCGGGCGCGTCCGAGTTTCTCTCTGCCGCCCAGCCGGCTCGCGACCGGTTACTGCCGTCGCCGCAGGACGCGCCAGAAATCACCGATGGGCGTCCGCGGCAGGTCGGACTCCTTCTCGTATTTCATGAGCTCTTGAAACGCTATCGTCGGTCGTAGGAACGACTTGCGCGAGCCGGAGGTGTCGCGGGTCTCTTCGCGGACGATGCCACCATCGACCAGAAGCTTTCGCAGCGACGAATAAGATCGGTCCTTTACCACGTTCGAGAGCGTGTCATCTTGCTCGCAGATCACGTTCGCTCGGCGATATCGAAGTGCCAGTTTATGCAGCAACTCAAGCATCGCATGCGATTCGCCCTTGTACTCGGGTTCGCCCGCTTCCAGATTCGGGAGAGGGGCGCCCAAACGCAGCAGGATTGCGTGCATTTCGCGCGGCGAATAGACCTCGCGACGACTATCCTTTTCGAGAATTACGATGCTGAAGAGATTGGCGCCTGGCACCAGGCCGGCTACGTCCATCGTGGTGTTGTTCGATAGGAGAATCGCCTCAGCCACCGTCTGTGTGTCAACCCTGCATTCACGCAAGACCGATCGTTCGAGGCGAGTGCCGTGGAAGTGACAACGGGTGAAAGCAACCCGGGCTAGCCGGGCGGCGCCGAAGTCCGTATTGATGAAGTCGACTCCGGCGATATCGGCGTCTGCAACCTCATCAACCACCCGGAATGCCGCGGAGACGGCGGCCCCGGGGTTTCTTCGCCGATTCTCAAAGAGTGGGCCGTCGCCGGCGAGGCGTGATGTCGCGTGGATCACTGCGAAAGCGTTTGTTCCGTCGACCGCGATGTCGAGCACTTCATCGGGCAGGACCCCTCGATCTAGAAAGCTGCCCGAAAGGCGGTCCATTTCCAGCTGTCGTCGAAGGGACTGTGCGAGGAAGTAATCGAAGTAGACTTCATGTTCGAACGCGAACTCACGGCCTGTTCCGCCGGTGGTCGTCTTGAAACCAGCGTAGCTTGTGACCTTGGTGGCGAATTGGCGAACCGCGTCGCCGCTCAGATCAGCCTCTTCGCCTACCATCTCCGCGACCGTGCGAAGGTCATCTGTGTTTATGTGGCGATTCTCTGATCGCCACATTTGGTCTGCCACTTCCTCGAACAGGGTCCGGTGGCCGGCCACCGGCACCAGTGGTCGCGAATCGCGGTCCACGATCTTGCGGGACTCGCGGTCAATGTAAGACTCGATGAGATAGTCGAGCAATGATGCTGGCCCGGCGTCCCACGAGGTGCTTTGAGCATCGACGTAGGCTGGAAACTGGCTCGCAAAGAAAGGCTTTCCTAGAAGTTCACGATCGCGATTGGGGAGACGAGCTATGGCGGATGAGTAATCCACGACACCCGAGCCGCCATGTACCTTGGCTAGGTAGTTCCGAAAGTCCGCTTCGGACCATGGCATGAGGGTGATCGGAGCTAGTTGGTACAGGGTTTGTGCTGTGTCATCCGATCCCTTCCCCACGAACTCCACTTCGTAGAACGACGAGCGGGCGGAAACGACAATCACGCCGAGGCCGTTCAGCTCCAAAAGGAACTCTCGAAGGGATCCAAACGCGTCGCCGTATCCAGCCGCACCCAGGAGTTCGTCGAACCCATCAATGATTGGTATCAGCACGCCGCGTCTCGCGAGCGCAGGAACAGCATCGCGAGTGAAATTCGCGCGGAGGTCGTCGAGCTCGCCGGAGAACGCGTCGCGCAGATTCGAAAGCGCTCGACCCTGAGCGGATACATAGAAGAACAGATAGTTGCTCTTGCCTTCTTGGTAGGCTTCGGCCGTGCGGGCTGTCAGCTCCTTCAAGAGCGTGGTCTTACCCGCCCCGGCGGGTCCCTTCACGAAAAGCAGCTGCGTCGCCGAGCCGCCCGCGCTCAGCGAAGCGGTGATTTGACTCGCGATGAGAGCGTCCGACGCGACGCCTGATCCGCCATTTGCTTGCTGGTCGTCGGCCGCTGCCTCGGTCGCGATGTAGTTTGGTTCGCGCGGAAAGCGCCGGGTCACCGACTTCGCAACGTAGCCTAAGTCGGCCATTTGAGCACTCGTGAGGAACCCGCGGTAACTCAGATGCGAACCATCAGGGCCGTCCCAGCGGAAGTCCCCGTCCGAGCTGATGACGAACCTCTCGACTCGTTCCTGGCCACGCTGCAGCCAAGTGGCTTCAAGCAAGCCTCCGGCTTGGCGAACCTCTACTGGGGTTTCGGGATCAGCGAACCCTGGAAGATCGACCTCAAGGACGTCAGCCCAGTAGCGCGAGAGCTCTACCGACATGGATGGACTCCTGCGTGATCCACCTTGGTTCGCCATTATGGGCCGCCGGCCGACACCGCGATCAACTTCGGCCGCTGGGTAGCCACCTCGGGAGGCGCCTCGCCCCGGACTCTTTTGCCGAAGGGAGCGATGCCGAAATTCGGTAGCTGGGTCGGTCGGGAGGCCCATCATGATCGGAAGCTTCCGGTCGCGGGTGCGACATTTCAGCAGGCTCTATCTCCTATCCCCATCCGCGTTTGACCCTGGCGGGAGCCTCGGCTAGACTCCGCGAGCCTTCGAGCCGGGCATCCGTGTCTGGCCCGATCGACCCGTTGCGGCCACGGCCCGCCGCGACGACGGACACGAACCACGGCCGCGGGAGGTGATCACTCGATTGGCTGAAGTCCGAGTTGGTGAGAACGAGACGTTCGAAAGCGCCCTTCGCCGTTTCAACAAGAAGATCCAGCAGAGCGGCATTCTCGCGGAGGCTCGCCGTCGGGAGCACTACGAGAAGCCGAGCGTGAAGCGGAAGCGCAAGGAAGCGAAGCGCAAGAAGAACGCCCGAACGCCGCAGGGCTAGCTCGTCGAGATCGGGTCACGAGGCCGTCGGCGCGGAGACGCGCACGACCCACCCGACCGACCCGCCCAGAGGTGTCACATCGGTGTCCCTCAAGGATCGACTCCACGACCAGGTGACCGCCGCGATGCGGTCCGGCGACACGCTGCGCCGCGACACGCTCCGGCTCGCCGAGAGCGCGGCGTACAACGTCGAGAAGCGCAACCAGCGGCCACTCACGGATGACGAGCTGGTCGGGGTGCTGGCGCGCGAGGTGAAGACGCGCCGAGAGTCGGTCGAGGCGTTCCGTGGCGGCGGGCGTGAGGACCTCGCCTCGAAGGAAGAGGCGGAGATCGCGATCCTCGCCGAGTTCCTGCCGCAGCCACTGAGCGAGGACGACCTCCGAATGCTCGTCGACCAGGCGGTCACCACGACCGGCGCCTCCTCTGCCCGCGACCTCGGCAAGGTCATGGGCTGGCTCTCGCCGCGGATCCGCGGCCGGGCGGACGGGAAACGGGCGAGCGAGCTCGTCGCCCAGGCGCTCGCGACGGCGGACCTCGCCGCCCATGGTGGGGTGCACGGTGGATAGCGGCGACCCTCCGCGGCGCCAGGGCCCTCCGCGACGCGCCGGCGAGGCTCGATCGTGCTGACCCAGCGCCCGTTCCAGGCCGCGCCGTTCACCCGTCGCGATCTGGGCCGCCTCATCGGGGCTTCCGTGCTCCTCATCGGCGCGCTCATCGCGATCTTCGCCGTCGGCAGCGTCCCGAACAGCTTTGCCCTCCAGGTCGGCCAGATCTCGGCCACGGATGTCCTCGCCCCGCGGGCGCTGCAGTACACGAGCACGATCCTCACCGAGCAGGATCGGCAGGCGGCTTCGGCCGCGGTCCAGCCGCAGTACGACTACACAGCCGCCCAGGGCGCGGCCGTCGCCGACCAGCAGGCGTCCATCTTCGCCCTCGACGTCGCCCCGGTCGACACGGCGTTCGATCCGTCCGTCTCGGCGAGCGCCCGGGCGTCACTCCTCATGTCGGTCCTCCCGGAGCTCTCCGACACCGGGCGGGCGACGCTCAAGAAACTCACGCCCGGAGCCTGGAAGGCGGTCCGGGACGAGGCAGCCCGGGTCCTCGGTCAGGTCGAGCGGGCGGAGCTCCGCGACTCGGACGTGGCGACGACGCGGCTCGGGATCGCGAGCCGGATCCTCGGCGACCTCTCGCCGGCCGAACGGGCCCTCGCCGCCGAGCTCATCGCGCCGCTCATCGTTCCGAACTCCGCCTTCAGGCAGTCCCTCACGGATCAGGCGCGGACCGCCGCGATGCAGTCCGTCCCGCCGCACGTCGTGCAGATCCAGCAGGGCCAGATCATCGTGGACAAGGGCCGTCCGGTCACGGCCGAGCAGATGGAGACGGTGGCGGCGTTCCACCTCGACACGCCGACTCTCGATGTCGCCCGCCTCGGCGGCTTCGTCCTCCTCGCGGTGCTGCTCGTGGCCCTCATCCTCGCCTGGGTTTGGCGGTTCAGGCCCGGTCTCTGGCACCGCAACAACGTCCTCATGCTCCTCGGGCTCATCGTCGTGGTCACGACGTTCGCCCTCAAGCTCACGGCCGGCCGAAGCATCCTGCCGTTCTTCCTGCCGACGGCGGCGGCGGGGATCCTCGTCGCGATCCTCCTCGATGCGAGCACGGCGATCGTCCTCATGGCGGCGCTCGGGGTGATCGCCGGGGCGGTCAACGGGGCGTCGCTCGAGATGGCGACGTACGTCTTCCTCGGGGGCTTCGCCGGCATCGTCGCGGTCCGACGCGGCGATCGACTCAACGCGTTCGTCCAGGCCGGCTTCTCGATCGCCCTGGTGGGAGGGATCGTCATCTCGATCTTCTCGCTCCTGTCCGGTCGGGATCTCACCGGGATCCTCCAGCTCTACGGGGCGTCGCTTGCGGCCGCCGGTGGCGCGGCGGTCGCGGCGGTGGGATCGTTCGCGGTCCTCGGCAATCTCTTCGGCATCCTCACCGTCTTCCAGCTCCTCGAGCTCGCCAATCCGACGCAGCCGCTCCTCCGGCGGCTCGTCGTCGAGACGCCCGGCACGTACCACCACTCGATCATGGTCGGCAACCTCGCCGAGCGGGCGGCCGAGGCGATCGGCGCGGACCCGCTGCTCACCCGAGTCGCCGCCTATCACCACGACATCGGCAAGCTCGCCAATCCGGTCGCGTTCATCGAGAACCAGGCGGGCGGGGAGAACATCCACGACGAGCTCGATCCGGAGGTCTCCGCCCAGATCGTCAAGCAGCACGTGGTCGACGGGATCGACCTCGCCTACCGCTCGAAGCTGCCGAAGACGCTCATCGCCTTCATCCCGCAACACCACGGGACGGCGATCATGAGCTACTTCTTCTCCCGGGCCCGGGAGCTCGCGGCGGAGCCGTACGGCGGTCTCAGGACGACGGACGGCGCGGCCGCGGCCGCAGCGGTCGACGAGCGACGGTTCCGCCACGCCGGCCCCAAGCCGCAGACGCGGGAGGCGGCGCTCATCATGCTCGCTGACGGGGTGGAGGCGTCTGTGCGCTCACTGTCGTCGCGGGACGAGCCGGCCATCCGGGCGATGGTCTCGCGGATCATCGAAGAGCGGATCGCGGACGGCCAGTTCGACGAGTGCGATCTCACCCTGCGCGACGTGGAGCGGATCCGGGAGGCGTTCGTGGGCCAGCTCCTCGGGATGTACCACCAGCGGATCGCGTACCCGCAGAACAAGATCGTGGAGCTCGAGTCGCGGCGCAGCGCCGGCGGTGGCGGTGGAGGGGGCGGGCCCGGGGCGTGAGGTCGATCTACCGAGCGCCATGGCGGGTCGATCTGACGATCCGCGAGGGCGTGTGGTCGCCGGTCTCCGGGGTCGGCCTTGCTCGCGTGATCGCGGTGGCTCTGGGCGCGAGCGGCGCACCGAGCCCGGCATCGATCGGGCTCATCCTCTCGCACGATGCCGAGCTCGCGACGCTCAATGCGGCGCACCTCGGTCACAAAGGACCCACGGATGTCCTCTCGTTTCCGCTCCTGTCGCCGGACGCATTCCCGAGCCCTCCGCCGGACGGGTTCCCGCGGCGCGATGGCGGCCCGGCCCGCGGCGTGTGGGCGGCCTCAGGCACAGCAGCGGCGGCCCAGGCCTTCGTGCTCCCCCCGGGGCGGCGGACGCATCTCGGCGACATCGTCGTCTCCGTGGAGCGAGCCGTCGAACAGGCCGCCGGGGGGCATGGCGGTCAAACGGGCGACGTCCGCTGGTCGCCGGCCGACGAGCTGCGACTCCTCGTCACGCACGGCGCCCTGCACGTCTGCGGCTGGGATCATGCGGAGCCCGCGGAAGAGGCTGCGATGCGGGCGCTCGAGGGTCGTCTGCTCGGCTGAGGATGGGCCGTGCTCGGCTGAGGGCGGGCCGTCCTCAGCCGCCCCGTCCTCGGTCGCCGCGGAAGCCTGGTCTCGAGCAGGCTCCGCGGAAGGCGTACGGCACGCGCGGCGTCCAGCACCTCGAAACACGCGAGTATCGCCGTGTCTCTCGATCGCCGCGCGATCTGCGCTTCGATCATCGCGATCCGGGCACGCGCGACGTCGGCCGCCATCCGGCCGGCCCTCGTCCCGCGGATCACCACGATGCGGCCATCCGGCGCGTCATGGGAGCTGCGGACATACCCCTGAGCCTCGAGCCGTCGCAGGGCCAGTGAGGCGGTGGCGCCGGGGTACCCGAACGACTCCCGGATCAGGGCGACCGTGGTGCCGCCGCGGCGAGACGCCTCGATGAGGACGGGGAGGTCCGTCATCGAAACACCGAGCTCTGCGATGACCGAATCGAGCATCCGATCGAAGAGCCGGGATGCCTGCTGGATCTGGAACACGAGCGACGGCATTTCTCGATCGTATCGTTCGTCGCTCATCCGTCCCTCATCGCCGGATCACCTCGAGGGATCGCGCTCCCTGCGCTCGTCGGGGATCGCTCCCGCCGACGCTCGTCGGGGATCGCTCCGCGCGCGTGGAAATGGTTCATCGGTGGATGGTTCACGGATGTACGACTTTTCGCCGCGCGCTGGGGGCGTCGCGCGCCGCGCGCACGTGCCGCGTGCCGCGTGCCCGGGTTGGTCCGCCCATGCCCCCGACGCACGCCGTTTCAGCAGCGGCGTGGACGCGAAGCCCTGCATCGGTGGATGGTTCACGGATGTACGACTTTTCGTCGCGCGCCGACAGATCCCCGCGCCCGCAGCCCGCGCATGATCGCCGGCCCCCCCGGGCCGGGCCGCTGCTACCATCGCTGCCGAGCCCGGTCCACGTGGATCCGGGCCGTTCGGCGTGACGCGCTGACGCGCGATGACCCGGGGGACGCAACGATGACCCGGGGGACGCAACGATGACCCGGGGGA
>JADMIG010000036.1 GCA_015478725.1 Chloroflexota bacterium
CACCAGCCGCTCTCGTGCTCGAATGTGCCCACCGGGCGTTGGAAGTTCGGACTAGGCGCAACGGCCGCGGCGCGGACCAGAGAGCGGTGCCTCAGCGGCGCCGCTCTCTTCGTGTCCGCCGAGTTCCGGCGCCGGGCGTCGCGAATCGGACAGGGTCGACGTTCCCGGGCCGACCCTCCTCGGGCGATCAGGAGGACCGCTTCATCGTCGGCCAGGCGGTCGCCGCAGCCTTCCGCGGCAGGCAGACTCTGCTCATCGGATCGCGACCGGGTCTCCTCCGGAGGCATCGGATCCGATCGAGAGGAGATCACGATGGACCCGAACAGCCGCTACATCGTCGTCCAGGCCCGGATGTCCGAGCGGTTCGCGGAGGCGCAGCGCGCCCGACTCGTCAAGGGTGACTCCGTCGATCGCCATGCCGGCGCGATGGCCAATGCGCGATCCCACATCCTGGCGCCGGTGGCACGGCTCCTCACGGTCCGCATCCGGCTCGCCGCTCGTCGGCCGACCCTCGTCCTGCCATCCGCTGGCGCATCCTCGCCCGCACGCTGACCGTTCGCCGCGCTCGTATTGTCCCGCCTCGTCGTGCCGCGTAGCATGCACCTCGGCACCAGCCGGTCCGTGATGAACGGCGTGGATGAGCGAGGGCGGCGAGCAGCGCATGTCGAGCACGATCGAGGACGGCTTCGCGATCGAGACGCTGCGGCGGTGCGCGCTCTTCGCGAAGGTCGGTGACGAAGCGCTCGCAGCATGCGTGCGGAGCCTCCGGGTCCGGCGTTTCCGCAAGAACGAGACGATCTTCCACCAGGGTGACCCCGGCGATTCCCTCTTCATCGTCGAGACCGGGTCGGTCAAGATCGTGCTGCCGAGTCCCGAGGGGGAAGAGGGCGCCATCATCGCGACCCTCGCTCGCGGTGACTTCTTCGGTGAACTCGCCCTCCTCGACGGCGCGCCGCATTCGGCCACGGCGGTTGCCCTCGACACTGCCGAGATGCTCGTCATGCGACGGGATACCTTCGAGCAGCTCATCGACACGGATCGCGGTCTTCGGATGGCGTTGTTCGCCGGCCTCACCGCCGAGCTCCGTCGACTCACGGGACACGTCGAGGAGCTCCACTTCCTCGACCTTCCCGGCCGCCTCGCCGCGCGCCTGGTCCGCCTCGCGGCTGACACACGGCCGGACGCCGCTGGCGAGATCGTCCTCGATTGGCCGTACACCCAATCGGAGCTCGCCTCGATGATCGGTGGCACGCGCCAGACGGTCAACCGCCTTCTTGCGGACATGGTGACCGCGGGTCTCGTGCGCTTCGAGAAGGACACGGTCGTCATCCCCGACCTCGATCGGCTCGCCCGCGCGGCCGAACGGTGACGGTCGAAGGGACCACGCACCCGGTCAGCGTCGGGATCCGTGGCTGACGACGTTCTAAGCGCGGATGCGCTCACCCTCCTCCGCTCGATCGCCCTCCGTGCGGAGGTGGCGCGACGGCTCGATCTCGGGTCGGCGGAGGCGGTCCTTCGCTCCGTGGTCGACGCCACGGTCGCGCTCTTCCAGGCCGAGGCCGCCTCCATCGCCCTCTATGACCCGACGAAGGACCGCCTCGTCTTCCGCGTCGCGGCAGGCGAACAGGGGCGCGGTGTCGTCGGACTCGAGGTGCCGCCGTCGCAGGGTCTCGTCGGCTACGTCTACACGACCGGTCAGGCCCTGGCGCTCTCCGACGTCGCGCGGGACAAGCGGTTCGGCCGGGCGTTCGCCGAGCAGACGAGTTATGTGCCGCGATCCATCGTCGCCGTGCCGCTCGTCGATGAGCATGGGACGATCGGCGTGCTCGAGGTGCTCGACAAGCGCGACGAAGCGGCATTCAGTCTCCGCGACATCGAGCTCGCATCGGTCTTCGCCCGCCAGGCCGCGGTGGCAATCAGCTCGAGCCGGGTGGAGCGCGACGTCGCGACGCTCATCGGGTCGGCGCTCACCGCGCTCAACCGGAGCGACGGCGACGCCGCGGCCCCTCCCGGCGACGGGTTGGCGCTCGAGAACCTCGTCCGCGCTGCCACCGCGGACCTCGCCGGCGACGACGACTCGCGGCTCTGGGCGCTCGTCGAGCAGGTCGCCCGCGTCCGGCGCGTGGATCCGGGTCAGCTTGCGCTCGTCGTCGATCTCCTCGCGGTCGTGGCGGACCACGCCGAGCGGGCCGGTCGAGCGCGGGCACGGCGGCGGTGACGGACGAGCTGCTTCCCGCCTGGAGCGAGCCGTTCACCCTCGATCGGCGGGCCGGCCTCGCCCGAAGTCTCCCCTTCGGTGCGATCGATCGATCCTGGGCCTTCGACGGCTCGAACGGACGAGGGATGACGGTCGCCATCATCGACTCGGGCGTCGAGCGGGATCATCCGGCCGTCGGCGGTCGGCTCGTGCGGAGCGTCCGCGTCGAGCTCGGCGAGGAGCGGCCCGTGGTCGTCGAGGATCCCGACGGGCTCGACGTCGTGGGCCATGGGACTGCGTGCGCCGGGATCGTCCACGCACTCGCGCCGGCGGCGGACATCGTCTCGATCCGCGTGCTCGGACCGGACAACCGGGGCAAGGGCGCGGCGTTCGCCGCCGGTCTCGACTGGGCGATCGAGCAGGGCGCGGACGTCGTCAACCTCAGCCTCAGCTCGAAGAGCGACGCCCTCTTCGCGACGTTCCACGAGCTCGCCGACGCGGCGTACTTCGCGAACGTCCTCCTCGTCAGCGCCGCGAACAACGTCCCGGGCCCGAGCTATCCGTCGCTCTTCGCGTCCGTCGTATCGGTCGCCGCGCACGATATCGCCGATCCGTGGACCTGGTTCTACAACCCGTCCCCGCCGGTGGAGTTCGGGGCGTACGGTCTCGATGTGGATGTCGCGTGGCGCGAGGGCGGCCGGATCCTCGCGACGGGCAACAGCTTCGCCGCGCCGCACATCGCCGGCCTCGCGACGCTCATCCGGGCGAAACACCCGGCAGTCACCCCATTCGAGGTGAAGGCGATCCTGGCGGCGACGGCGTCGCCGGTCGGCTGAGCGGCACTCCGGGTTCGCGTCGGGCGATCGCTCGTGGGCGCCACGAGACCCCGGCCCGGTGGGAGGTCGGGGCGGGGTCTCGGTGACGGATGCCGGGCGTTGGGAGCCCGGCGGCTATGGGTGTCCGGTCGTGGTGTCGCCCGTGCTACTCGCCGTGACCCGATGGGCTTCGAAGCGTGTGGCGATGACCCTCGACATCGTCCTCGCCCGCCTCGCGGGCTCCCTTGAACCCCTCGCGGGCGCCGAGCCGATGACCCTCGACATCGTCCTCGCCCGCCTCGCGGGCTCCCTTGAACCCCTCGCTGTTGTCGATGCCAGCCCTACCGGCCTCCCGATCCGTTCCTTCTGCCGGCAGCTTCCCGCGCGGGTGCGGACTGCGGCGCTGGATGGAGAGTACTCCCCGCCTGCCCACGGGCAAGGTCGGGATGCGACCCGCGCGGTGTCAGGTTCGCGACAGGGAGATCAGCGTGGCGGCCGCTCAGCGTGCGAGCGGTCGTCGGATGCCGCGGTGCAGATCGAGGAAGCGACTCGAAAGGCCGGGGCCGGCGGCGACGAGTTCGAGGAAGTCGGGGCCGTCGAGCTCGAGCATCGTCGCGGGAGTGGTCGCCGTGACGGTGGCCGTCCGCGGGACGCCCGTCAGCAGGCCGATCTCGCCGAAGACCTCGTCCGGTCCCATGGATCGCAGCCGAGCAACCGTAAGGTCGGCCTTCCGCTGCGTGACCTCGAAGCTGCCGGAGACGACGATCGCGAGTCGATCGGCCGGGTCGCCCTGGCGCATGACCACGGTCCCCGCGGCGATCTCCCGGCGTCGACATCGAGCGAGGATCGCCTCGAGGGTCGCCGGGGCGACGCCGGCGAAGATCGGCAGCCCGGCCACGTGTCGCAGGAGGATGTCTCCCGGGCTCGCCGCCCGGGTGCCGGCTGATCCGACCATGACCGCGGCGAGGATCGACGCGACGACGACGGCCGCTCCGCAGGACGCGAGGACCGGAGCGGTGCCAATGGCCGAGGCGAGGACCGGAACGGCGAACGAACCGCCGGCATAGGCGAGCGTCGCGACCGTCGCCACCGCCCCGAGGGCCCGGCCACGGAGTTCATCGGGCACCACGCGCTGGAAGATCGTCGCATCGACCACCTCGACGAGCAGGCTCCCGGCGGAGGCGATGGTCATCGCGATGAGCGCCGGAAGGAGTGCGTCGGTCGCCCCGAGTGCCGCGAGCCCCGCACCGAGGGTCACGGCCCCGCCCACGAGGAGCGGGGCGAGGCGCGGTCGGAGGACGAGTGAGCCCGCGATGAGCGCGCCGATGACGCCGCCGACCCCGATCGCGGCGTTGAGATAGCCCGTCGCCGCCTCGCTGGTCCCGAACGCCGACCCGGCGAGGACCACCGTGAGGACGGACAGGCCGCCGAAGGCGAACGATCCGGCGACGTCGAGCAGGGCGAGCCCGACGATGGGGCGCAGTGCGACCGCGCCGCCGATCCGAGGCGCGGTTTCGCCGGTGGGCGACCCGGCAGCGCCCGACCCGGCAGCGCCCGACCCCGCGGCGCTCGACGCCGATGGGGCCGCCGGTGCGCTCACCGGATCGGCGCCGCTTCGACGCGGCAGGCGCCACAGGACCGCGGCGACGACGGCGAATGAGACGGCGTTGAGCAGGAACGCGAGGGCAAGGCCGGATGACGCGATGATGAGGCCGCCGATGGCCGGCCCGATGACGAACGCGAGCTTGTCGAGGCTCGCCCACGCACTGTTCGCCGGTCCGAGTCGGGATTCATCCCCGACGAGCGTCGGGAGGAACGCGCCGATCGTCGGTCCGAAGAACGATGAGAAGCACGTCGCCAGGACGGCCAGCGCCACGATCGCCCAGAGCGGTCCGTCGAGTGCGACGAGTGCCGCGAGCGCGAGCATGATCGCGCCACGAGCGACGTCCGTCGCGAGCAGCACGAGACGACGGTCGTATCGGTCGGCCGCGATCCCGGCGGGCACGGAGAGGACGACGTACGGCAGAACGCGGGCCGCCCCGACGATGCCGAGGAGCACCGGATCGGCGCTCCGCTCGTAGACGACGACGAGGAGGGCGACGAGGTAGAGCCAGTCACCGATGGAGCTGATGAACTCCCCAGCGAGCAGGCGCATGAGCGCCCGGTCGACCCACAAGGATCGATACGCGCGGAGGACGGTCATCGGCCGTCAGGCGCCGCGGACGGTCGGCTGTCGGCGCGCATCTCGAGCGGCGATCGGCGGCGGATCGCTACGCGACGAAGCGCCGGAAGACCGCGACCGCGTTCTGGCCACCGAAGCCGAACCCGTTGATCATGGCCGTGTCGACCCGAGCCGCGCGCTTGATGCCGGGGACGTAGTCGAGATCGCACTCCGGGAGGTCCGGATGCTCGAGGTTCGCCGTCGGTGGGATCCAGCCGTCGCGGATCGCCCCGATCGCAGTGAGCGCGGAGACGGCGCCCGCCGCACCGAGGAGGTGGCCGACCATCGACTTCGGCGAACTGATCGGGACCGTGTGGGCTCGTGGTCCGAAGGCGGCCTTGATGGCCCGGGTCTCGGTGACGTCGTTGAGCGGAGTCGACGTGCCGTGGGCGACGATGTAGTCGATGTCCGTCGGGCCGATGCCGGCGTCCGCCATGGCGCGGGTCATCGCTCTCGTGGCTCCCCGGCCGGTGGGCTCGGGGGCGCTGATGTGGTAGGCGTCCGCGGTGAGCGACGCACCGAGCACCTCGGCCTGGATCCGGCCTCCCGCGCCGCGAGCGAGCGCGTGGGCGACGGATTCGACGACGACGCACGCGGCGCCCTCGCCGAAGAGGAAGCCGTCGCGGTCGCGGTCGAACGGCCGCGAGGCGTGGGTAGGGTCATCGTTCCGCTTCGAGAGGGCGCCCATGTTGCCGAGCGCGGCGAACGCGATCGGGAGGAGCGCGGCCTCGGAACCGCCGGCGATCACGACGTCGCACTCGCCCGACCGGATGAGGCGGAGAGCGTCCTGGAAGGCGATGACGCTGCTCGCGCACGCCGCGACCTGGGTGATGAGCGGCCCGGTCAGTCCGTAGCGCATGCTCACCATCGCCGCCGCCATCGAACCGGAGAGCGCCGGGATCGCGAACGGGCTCACCTGGCCGGGCCCCTTGGCCGCCAGCGTCGACGTGCCTTCGATGACCTGCTCCATGCCACCGCCGCCCGTGTTCAGGATGACCCCGACCCGGTCCCGCCGTTCCGGGTCCCATCCCTCGAAGTCGAGCCCGGAATGGTGGACCGCCTCCGCCGCGGCGGCCATCCCGAAGTGGATGAACCGGCTCATCCGACGGGCCATCTTTCGATCCATGACCACCGTGGGATCGAAGCCCTTGACCTCGGCGGCGATCCGGACGTCGAAGCCGGAAGGATCGAACGAGGTGATCGGCCCGCCACCGGAGACACCCTCGAGGAGGTTGGCCCAGAACGTCGCGGCGTCGTTGCCGATCGGCGTCACGGCGCCGACGCCGGTGACGACGGCTCGCCGGGACGGATCGGTCGACGGTGGCACGGGCGGTCACCTCACACGGTTGCTGGGCTGCCGGGATTGTAGCGGCGGGGTTCGTTCGACGGACGCCGCCTCTCGACGGACGCCGCCGGCAGATGGGTTGCTGCCGGGAGGAGGTCGCTCGTCCAGTCAGTTCGGGGCATGAGACGGACGATCCGCCTGGTAGACGCACGGACGACGCCGGGAGGAGGTCGCTCGTTCAGTCAGTTCGTGGCATGACATCCCAGCTTGTGCCGGCCGCAGCCGTGAAGTGAGCCGGAATGAAGGCCGACATGCTTGGCTCTCGCCATGCCGTTCGAGCCACGCCATCAGAAGCCGCCCGTGCAGCGAGCGCTCGTGCGCATCGGAGCCGACGTCCGGCAGGCGCGGTACGCAGCCGGGCTGAGCCAGCAGGCGCTCGCCGACCGTGTCGGCGTGGCGCAATCGACGATCTCGCGGCTCGAGCGCGGGTGTGCGCCGGGCGTCGGCTTGTGGGTCATCGCGGCGACCATGGCGACGCTGGGATTCAGATCGCTCGCCGACTTCCGGTTCGCCGATCTGCGGTCGCCGCGACCCTGATCCAGAACAACCCCGGCATTCGTCGCAGGACCGACCTGCGGTCATGCCCCGAACTGAATGACGGCGAGAGACCCTTCCGCGGGTGTTCGGGCCGGAAGCCGTCAGTCGCCGTCGAACTGTTTGAAGATGACGGCGCCGTTGTGGCCGCCGAGGCCAATGTTGTTCGACAGGCCATACCGGATCCGGAGCGGCGTCGCCTCGGTGAGGACCCACAGGTCACAGTCGGGGTCGGGCTCCCGATAGTTGATCGTCGGCGGGACGCACTGCTCGACGATCGACATGACGGTCGCGAACGCCTCGAACGATCCGGCGGCGCCCATCATGTGGCCGGTCATGGACTTCGTGGCGCTGATCGCGAGGCTGTGCGCCGAAGCAGCCGCTCGATCCCCGAAGACGGTCCAGATGGCCTCCGTCTCACGCCGGTCGCCGAGCGGCGTTCCGGTCCCGTGGGGATTGATGAGGTCGACCTCGTCCGCCGGGACGCCACGCCGGTCGAGGGCCATCTTCATCGCCCGGGCCGATCCGGTGCCGCCCTCGATCGGCTGGATCATGTCCCAGCCGTCCGCGGCCGAGCCGTAGCCGACGACCTCGGCGTAGATCCGCGCCCCGCGAGCCTTCGCGAGCTCCATGTCCTCAAGCAGGAGCGAACCGGCCCCCTCACCGAGGACGAAACCGTCGCGCGTCCGATCGAACGGACGCGACACCGTCTCCGGTCCGCCGCCGGGCAGCGGCATCGCCAACCCCCGCATGTTGCCGAACCCGGCGTGGGCGACCTCGAGGAGCGGCATTTCGCACGAGCCGCTGATGACGGCGATGCAGTCGCCGCGGCGGATCGCCTCGGCGCCTTCCGCGACGTTGTGCGTGCCGGTCGCGCAGGCGGACACGATGCAGATGTTGTGGCCGATCGCCCCCGTCTCGATGGCGATCATCCCGGAGGTCGAGTCCACGAGACCGTTGGCGATGAACGTCGGCGCCACGGCCCGTGGGCCGCGCTCCTGGAGCACCCGCCAGTTGTCGATCATGAGCTGCTGGCCGCCGGCGCCGGAGCCGAAGACGACCCCGACCTCCGTCCGGTTCGCGTCGGTGATCTCGAAGCCCGAGTCGGCGAGGGCCTGCTTGGCTGCCGCGACGCCGTAGTGGAGGCTCGCCTCCGTGCGCCGGACGGACTTGGCGTCAAGCCACTGCAGGGGATCGAAATCCTTGACCTCGCCGGCCACCTTGGCCTCGTAGCGGCTCACGTCGAAGCGGGTAATCTCGGCGAGGCCGCTCCTTCCGTTGAGGAGATTGTCCCAGACGGTCTTCGTGTCGTTGCCGACGGGGCTGACGACGCCGAGGCCGGTGATGGCGACGCGGCGGGTGTAGTCGGGGGTGCGCACTCGGTCGGGCTCCTGTCCGCTGACGGTTCGGTTTGGTCGGTTCGCGCTAGACGGCGCTGGGGAGGAAGGGCACGGAGAGGCGATCGAGCGTCGTCGGGTCGTCCGTCGCGATCGTCTCGGCGTCCGGGACGATCCGCCGGATGAGGCCGCTGAGGACCCGCCCGGGTCCGATCTCCACGTATGTGTCGACGCCATCGGCGGCCATCCGCTGGACCGCCGCGATCCAGTCGACGCCGGTCGTGAGGTGCTCCACGAGTTCGGCGCGGCAGGCGTCGCCGGTCGTCAATGGTCGGGCATCCGCGTTCGCGAGGAGCGGCGGATGGGGATCGGCGAAGGCGATGCCGGCGAGTGCGGTCCGCATCCCTTCGGCGGCTTCGGCCATGAGCGGTGAGTGGGCGGCGACGCTCACCGGGAGCTCGATGGCCCGTCGCGCGCCGAGGTCGCGGGCGATCGCGAGCGCCGCCTCCACCGCGGCTCGCTCGCCCGACACGACGACCTGCCCCGGTGAGTTGCGGTTCGCGATCCCGAAGACACCGTGCGCCGCGGCCGCGGCGACGAGCTCCGGCAGTCGCGCATCGTCGAGGCCGATGATCGCCGCCATCCGACCCTCACGGCCGGACCCGGATCCCTGCATGAGGATCCCCCGGCGACGAACCAGCCGGATCGCGTCGGCGAAGTCGAGGACGCCGGCGGCGACGAGGGCGCTGTACTGGCCCATCGAATGGCCGGCAGCGTACGCGGCATCCGGGCTGGCGCCGATAGCGGCCCATCGATCGCGAAGGACGGCGAGCGAGGCGATCGATGCCGCGAGGAGCGCCGGCTGAGCATTGACGGTCCGATCGAGTTCCTCGGCCGGACCCTCCCAGGCGAGTCGGCTGAGCGGTTCGCCGAGTGCGTCGTCCGCCGCGGCGAAGATCGCGGCGGCGGCAGCCGATGCGGTGGCGAGATCGCGGCCCATGCCGACGGACTGCGATCCCTGGCCGGGGAAGACGAACGCGAAGCGAGTCATGGGCTCCTGGTGCCGGAGGTCGAGGAAGCGATCTCAGCCTACCGGCGATGCCCGCCGTCACGGAGCGAAGCGTATGCAACGTTGCACACGATCGGCGCCCGTACTACGCTCCAGTGCGATGGCCGACGAATCCCAGCTGCCCCGCCGTCCCCCCGCACCGCTCCGGCCGACCCGGCGGACCGCGTCGCGCCGGGCCATCGCCCGGATCTTCGAGGCTGATCTCTCGGCACCCGTCGTCAACGCCGGTCTGCGGACCTCGAATCCGCGAGAGCTCTCGGAGCGCGTGGCGATGGGCCGTGCCCTCTGGCGCGAGCTCGTCATCGGGTTCGCCTCCCAGCTCGGTGGGCTGCGGCTCGGCTTCACCCAGCTCGCGGCGCTGTACGTCCTCGCCGATGGTGGCGTGACGACCGTCTCCGATCTCGCCGACATGCTCGGCCGGTCACCCTCGGCGACGTCCCGACTCGTCGACGGTCTCGTTCGCCGACGGCTCGTCGAACGTCGGCCGGAGACCGAGGATCGACGCCAGAAGACGCTCACGCTCACGCAGCGTGGACAGGCCCTCCTCCGCGTCGTGGATCGGGCTCGGGCGGACCAGTTCCTCTCCGCGGTGCGGCCGATGCCGCGCGCCGAGCGGGCGCTCATCGCGATGGGCGTCGCGGCGCTCGCGACCCATGCGATCTCGCGCCGAGGCCGCCTCGTCCGGACCCCGCGCGAGTGACGGCCGGCCCATCGCCTCAGCCGGCGAACCGCCGCACGACGTCGTAGAGGACCGGCAGGCCGAAGCGGAGCGCCTCGATCGACACCCGCTCGTCGACCCCGTGGAACAACTCCAGGAAGCGGTCCTCGGGCCTGAGGCGGAGCGGCGAGAACCCGTAGGTGGGCGTGCCGAGCCGGTGGGTGTGCTTGGCGTCCGTCGCGAACGGGGCCATGATCGGGACCGGGACAGCCTCGGGGTCGTGATCACGGAGCGTGTCGGCGAGGAGCCGGTAGAAATCGCTGTCGACGGGGGCCTCCACCGGCTCACCGGCCACCACGATCTCGACGTCCATCGTCGACCACAGCTCGTCGCCGATCCGGCGCCGGAGGACGTCCCGCATCTCGACCTCGGTCGTGCCGGGCAGGGTCCGGACGTCCACCTCGATCGTCGCCTCGCCCGGGATCACGTTGTGCTTGAGGCCGGCCCGGATCACGTTCGGGCTCACGGTGTCGCGAAGGAGTGCGTTCGCCGCCCGCGCGTACATCGGGTCGCAGGCGGCGACCTCGGAGGAGCTGCCGCCGGTGCCCTCGCCGGCGCCCTCGACGAGCGCCGCGAGCGTCCGTGAGAGCCCGGGCGCCGCGACCCGGACCGCGTCGAAGAACCGCTCCATCGGCGGGGTGAGCCGGACCCGGCCGGGATCCGCGATGCGGTCCACGATGCGGGCGGCCCGGACGGCGGCGTTGTCCGCCCGCGGCATGGAGCCGTGGCCCCACGTTCCATGAACCGTGAAGCGGTAGTCGATGAAGCCCTTCTCGGCGACCTGGATCGGGTAGAACCGGACGCCGCCGAGCTCGGCCGAGACACCGCCCGCCTCGTTGATCGCGGCGTCGGCCCGGAGCCACTCCGGGTGATGCTCCGCGACCCAGCCCGCCCCGGCGAGCCCGCCGGCCTCCTCGTCCGCGGTGGCGGCAAAGAGGATGTCACGGCGCAGTCCGGGGATCGGATCGGCGGCCGGGTCGCGTCCCGCCGCACGGGCCTCGCCGGCAAGGATCCGGATGACTCCAAGCTCCATGGAGAGGAGGTTCTTCATGTCGACGGCTCCCCGGCCGTAGACGTATCCGTCGGCGAGATCGGCGGCGAATGGATCGTGGGTCCAGCCCTCCGGCGGAGCCGGCACGACGTCGAGGTGACTGAGAAGGAGAAGCGGACCGCCGCCGGTCCCATCGCCGCGAAGCCGCGCCGCGACGGAGCCTCGGCCCGGCAGCGGCTCGACGACCGTCGCGTCCACGCCGGTCTCGGCGAGGATCGCCGCCACGAGTCGGGCCGCCCGGATCTCGTCCCCGGGCGGATTCACCGTCGGGATGCGGATGAGGTCGCGGAGGTCGGCGACGAGCCGGTCGTGGGCGATCCGCCAGGCGCTGTCCGCGAGCGCCGCAGACGGCCGCCCGGTCACCCGGCCGGTCCGGCGACGATCAGGCCGAGGATCGTCACGAACATCCCGATGCCGACGATGAGGACGATCATCGCGATGAGAAGGTGGAAATACCGCCGCTCCCGGCGCCGGGTCTCGGCCATCTCCGGGTCGTCGCCGCCCGGGATGTAGGCGGAGGCGAGGCCACGCCGGCGGGCGGCGAGCTCACGCTCCGTGACCGGGGGCAGGGTGCGGATCGGCTCGCTATCGCCCTCCGACCGAGCCGTCCCGCCCGGGTCGGCCGTCCCGCCCGGCCCGGGCGTCGTCACCCGCGTCCCGCGGCGAGGGTCGCGGTCATCCGCGCGCCCGTGGTCACCGCTCCGGCCGACGCCGACCCGACGAGCGCGGCGTACTTCGCCATGACGCCGCCGCGATAGCGTGGTGGCGGTGGCGACCATGCCGCCCGCCGACGCGCGAGGACCTCTGCCGCGACATCGAGATCGAGGGCCCGCCGGTCGACGTCGATGACGATCCCGTCACCCTCCTCGACGAAGGCGATCGGTCCGCCGAGCGCGGCCTCGGGGGCGACGTGCCCGAGCATGAGGCCGTGGGTCCCGCCGCTGAAGCGGCCGTCCGTGAGGAGCGCCACGGAGTCGCCGAGGCCCTCGCCGACGAGGGCAGCGGTCACGCTCAGCATCTCCTGCATGCCGGGACCGCCGACCGGGCCTTCGTAGCGGATGACGATGACGTCGCCGGGGGCGATGCGGCCGTCCCGCACCGCCTCGTAGCAGGCGTTCTCCGAATCGAACACCCGCGCGGGGCCCCGATGGAGGCGTCGCTCGTGGCCGGCGAGCTTGACGACGCAGCCGTCCGGGGCGAGCGTACCGCGGAGGATCGCCAGGCCGCCGGTCGGCTTGATCGGCGTCTCGATGGGAACGACCACCCGTTGGCCGGAGGTCTCGACGACCGCCGCCGCGGTCTGGGCGATCGTTCGGCCGTCGACCGTCGGCGCGTCGCCGTGGAGATGGCCGCCCTTGAGGAGCTCGCGCGTGAGGAGCCCGATGCCGCCCGCGTCGTACAGGTCGGCGGCGGTGTAGCGCCCGCCCGGGACCATGTCGGCGACGATCGGGGTGCGATCCGCGACCGCCCCGAACTCGTCGATATCGAGGGCGATCCCGAACTCGTGGGCGATGGCGAGCAGGTGGAGGACGCCGTTCGTCGAGCCGCCCGATCCGGCGACCGAGGCGATCCCGTTCTCGATCGAGCGGCGATCGACGATCGCCGAGGGCCGCACGTCCCGACGGACGAGGTCCATGACGATCTCGCCGCAGCGCCGGGCGGCTTCATCCTTCGCCGGATCCTCGGCCGGGATCCCGTTGAGTCCGGCCGGTGAGAGCCCGATGAGCTCCATGACCATGGACATCGTGTTCGCCGTGTACTGGCCGCCGCAGGCGCCCGGTCCCGGGCAGGCCACGTTCTCCACCTCGTAGAGCTCGTCGAGGCTGATCTTGCCGGCCCGGTACGCGCCGATCGCCTCGAAGACGGTGACCACCGTCGCGTTCCGCTGACCCTTGTACACACCCGGGTAGATCGTCCCGTTGTAGAGGACGAGACCCGGCACATCGAGCCTCCCGAGCGCCATCGCCGCGCCGGGGATCGTCTTGTCGCAGCCGACGAGGCACACGACCCCGTCGAACAGGTGGCCACGGACGACGAGCTCGATGGAGTCGGCGATGACCTCGCGACTCACGAGGCTCGTCTTCATCCCCTCCGTGCCCATCGAGACGCCGTCGCTGATGGAGATCGTGTTGAACTCCATCGGCGTGCCGCCCGCGGCCCGGATGCCGGCCTTCACGTGCTCGGCGAGGCGGCGCTGGTTGTAGTTGCACGGCATCGTCTCGATCCACGTCGTCGCCACCCCGACGAGTGGTTTCGCGAGGTCCTCGTCCGTGAAACCGATCGCCTTGAGCATCGCCCTCGCGGCGGCGCGGTCGGGACCGTCCGTCAGGCGCGCGCTGTGGCGCTTGGCCGGATCGGTCGGGCGGTCGTACGGGTGGCTCGGCTCGGTCATCGGCGGCGTCCTCGGCTCGGTCATCGGCTCCGTCATCGGCGGTCGCCCCAGTGTACGAGTCCCCGCCGGGGTCACGCCGTCCGGGTGCCCTCGAGTCGGGGGTCTGCGAGTCGGCGCTGCACGATCCTCCGGAGCGTCCGCAGCGCCACCGCGCCCGACTCGAGTACGAGATCGTGGAAGGCGCGGATGTCGAACCGCTCTCCGAGCGTCGATTCGGCTTCCCGCCGCAGGGCGAGGAGCTCGAGCTGGCCGGACTTGTAGGCGAGCGCCTGGCCCGGCCAGACGATGTAGCGATCGACCTCGTTCGCGATGTTGTTCGCGGCGAGGGCGCTGTTCCCGACCATGAAGTCGATGGCCGCCTGACGGGACCAGCCGAGTGCGTGGATGCCGGTGTCGACGACGAGCCGGCAGGCGCGCCACGAGTCCATCGAGAGCATGCCGATCCGATCGAGATCGCTCGAGTAGAGGCCCATCTCGTCGGCGAGGCGCTCGCTGTACAGGCCCCAGCCCTCCCAGAAGGCCGTCGGCCCCAGGTTCCGGCGGAACGTCGGCAGGTGCCCGAGCTCCTGCGCGATCGCGATCTGGAGGTGGTGGCCGGGCACGGACTCGTGGAAGGCGAGGCATTCCGCGTCGTACCGTGGGCGAGTCTCCGGGTGACCCGTGTTGATGTAGTACTGACCGGGCCGGGAGCCGTCGAGCGCGGGCTGGCGGTAGTACGCGATCGTCGCGTTCTCCTCCTCGTGGGCCGGCATCCGGACGACCTCGCACGGGGTCGTCGGGGTGCGACCGAACCAGGCCGGAACGGTCGCCTCCGCGCGGAGGAGGGCCTGTCGCGCCGTGGCCTCCACCTCGTCGCGGGTCGCGAAATGCATCGCTGGGTCGTCGCGGAGCCGCCCGAGCGCGTCGGTGCGGTCCGCAGCGCCGAGGACGCGGCGGCCGAGCTCCTCGATCTCGTCGTTGATCCGCGCCACCTCCGCGAGTCCGATGGCGTGGAGCTCCTCCGGCGAACGATCGAGCGTCGTGTGGAACCGAACGAGGGTCGCGTAGGCGGCCCGGCCCCCATCGATGTGGCAGATCCCGGCTCGCTCGTCCGGCCGCGCCCGCGGCAGCACCTCCACCTCGAGGAACGCTCGGTGTCGGGCGAGCGCCGGACGGATCCCCTCATGAAGGGCAGTGGTCAGACCGTCTCGGAATGCGGCGAGCTCCTCCGCCGGCCAATCGTCACGCGCCACGCGGAGCGGTTCGAGGAACCCGCTCTCCTCGTCGGAGACCGCGAGGGTCGCGGCCAGCGCCTCGACGACCTTCGCGATCGGTGTCCGGACGCCGACCCGACCCTCGACGAGGCCGCGCCGGAGGTTCGTCGTGTGGTCGTCCATGAGCGGTCCGAACCGTCGCCAGCGTTCGACCATCATCCGCGCCTCGGCCGGTGTCCGCACCGGCTGGTACGAGGCGACGTCCTGGATCTCGTTGTGCCAGCCGGCGAGCGGGTCGACGTTCCACGACTCGATCCCGAGTGTCGCGAGCGCAGCGCGTCCGGTCGCCTCCTCGATGAGCACCTCGCGGGTGACGCGATCCTCCTCCGTCAGCTCCGCGGGGTCGATCGCCCGGGCGCTATCGACCACGCGCTCGAGACGGGCGATCTCGCGAGCTGTGGCCGCCGGCGTGATGTCGTCCAGGCGGTCGTCGAATCGGCGATCGCCGTTCGCGGTCGCCAGGAGGGGGCTCGCTTCGCACAGTCCGTCCCAGAACGTCGCGGCGAGCGCCGCAAGGCCGTCGGTCGTCGTCGTCGCCGCCGCCGCCAGGTCGTCGGACGCCGTCGCCGCCGCGCGACCGGGATCAGGACGCTCGGCGCGGTTGGTCATCGGACGCACGGGCCGGTGCCGACGGCGGCCGTGGCGCCGAGCGCTGGCAGGACACGCGCCGCGACCTCCGATGGCGTGAGCGCGTAGCCGACGTTCGGGTCGCTCTTCGCCTCGGCGAAGACCACTCCGCCCACGGTCCCGTCCTCGAGGATGAGCGGCCCACCGCTGTCGCCCCGATCCACCTGCGCTGTCAGCTCGAGGATGCGGCGGGTCACGAGGGCGCCACCGTAGATGTCGCGTCCCTGCGCCGGATAGTCGGCGGCGACGCCCGCCGGGATGATGACGAGCGGGTCGCCGAACGGATGTCCGAGAGCGGCGCCGAGGGTCGCCCGACCAGGATCGACGGCTGCGAAGCGGAGGGCGGGGGTCGGGAGCGAGGGCGCCGAGAGGAGTGCGACGTCGAGCGACGGATCGAACAGGACGACGCGCGCCGGGGCCGCCGGGCCGCCGTCGAAGCCGACGGTCTCGCGGACGCCGCCGGCGACGACGTGGGCGTTCGTGACGTAGTAGCCCCGGCCGAGCGAGAACCCCGTGCCGGTGAGCTCGTAGCCGCAGGCCTGCGTGGTCACCCTGACCGTGCTCGTCACGGCCGCGGCGGCGATCCGCCGCGCGTCCGTGGCGGACGGCGTGCCCACCGGCACGGCCGGGAACGGCTCCAGGCCGACGAATACCTGGGGGAAGCCCGAGGCGTCGAGCAACCGACCGAGGTCAGCGGCGATCTCCGTGGGCGGCGGAAGGACCGCGCTGAGGGTCCGCACCGCGGTCGACGTCTGGGCCCAGCCGGCCGCTCGGGGGATCGGTCCGGCAGCGAGGATGCCCCCCGCGAGCCAGATGACGAGGAGGCCCTGGCCGACCCCGAGGAAGGCGCCGGCGACCCGATCGGCACTGCCGAGGATCCCTGTCCCGAGGCGATATCGGATCGTGGTCCCGAGGGCGGAGCCGAGGGCCTCCCCGATCCCGACGAGGAAGATGAGGCCACCGAGCACGGCGAGGGCCCGCAGCGGCGCCTGGAGTGGCGCGATCGTGTCGTGGACAAGCGGCAGGAGCAGCAGCGCGGCGGCCGCTCCCGCCACGGCACCGGCGAGTCCGCCGAGCTGCGGGAAGAATCCCGATCGGAGTCCGAGGAGGAAGGCGAACGCGACGATGAGGACGGCGGCGAGGTCCAGCGGGTTCACGCCCGCCATGACTGCCCTGCGTCGGCCGGGATGCGTTCGCCCACGAAGCCGTCGGCCGTCGCCTAGCCGGTTCCGACGAGCGTGTCGACTCGCGCCGGGTGCGTGGCCTCCCAGGCCTCGATCGCCGGCGCCGCTGCGAGCAGGAAGCCCATCTCATCCGTGCCGGCGAGGAGCATCCGCTTCGCGAAGGGGTCGATCTCGAAGTCGATCGTCGAGCCGTCCGGCAGGAGGATCCCGCCCTCGGCCAGATCGACCGTCAGGCGCGCCTCCGGATCCGCCTCCAGGAGCGCGAAGAGCTGCTCGTGGGTCGTGCCGTCCACGACGATGGGGAGCACCCCGTTCTTCAGGCTGTTGCTGCGGAAGATGTCGGCGTACGAGGTCGAGATGATCGCCCGCAGGCCGAAGGCGGCGAGCGCCCACGGCGCGTGCTCGCGCGACGAGCCGGCACCGAAGTTGTCGCCCGCAAGGAGGATCGATCGCCCGGCCATCTCCGGTCGATCGATGACGAACCGGGGTTCGCGGAGCGTCCCGTCCTCCGCGTAGCGCCAGTCGTGAAAGAGCGCCTCAGCGAGGCCGGCCTTGTCCGTGACCTTGAGGTAGCGGGCCGGGACGACCTGATCCGTATCGACGTTCTCCGCCGGCAGCGGGATCACGGCGCTCGTGAAGGCACGGTACGGCTCGGCCACGATCAGCGACCCCCGATCCCGACCGTCGCTGCGATGTCCGGCAAGGTCCGCGGGTCCGTCACGACGCCGGCGATGGCCGATGCAGCGGCGGTGAGCGGCGAGGCGAGGAACGACCGGCCGCCCTTGCCCTGGCGACCCTCGAAGTTCCGGTTCGAGGTGCTGATGGCGTACTGGCCCGGGCTGAGCTGGTCGCCGTTCATCGCGATGCACATGCTGCATCCGGCCTCCCGCCATTCGGCTCCGGCGGCTCGGAAGATCTCGTCCAGGCCCTCACGCTCTGCCTGGCGCTTTACCTCGTCCGAACCGGGGACGACCATCATCCGGACGCCCTCGGCGACGCTGCGGCCCTTCACCACGGCCGCGGCGAGTCGGAGGTCGCTGATCCGGCCGTTCGTGCAGCTGCCGACGAAGACGACGTCCACCCTCCGGCCGAGGATCGGCTCGCCGGGCCGGAGGTCCATGTACTCGAGCGCGTGCTCGAGCGCGCGACGCTGGCCGGGGTCCGCCTGGTCTGCGGGGGAGGGGATCCGACTCGTGATCGGGATCCCCATGCCCGGGTTCGTCCCGTACGTCACCATCGGCTCGAGGGTGGCCGCGTCGATCGTCACCGCTCGATCGAAGGTCGCGCCGTTGTCCGTGGGGAGGGCCCGCCAGCGGGCGACCGCGGCGTCCCAGGCCGTGCCCTGCGGAGCGTGGCGGCGGCCGTGGAGATACTCGAACGTCGTGTCGTCGGGGGCGATGAGGCCGGCCCGGGCGCCACCCTCGATGCTCATGTTGCAGATCGTCATCCGCTGCTCCATCGTCAGGGCGCGGATCGCCTCGCCGCGGTACTCGAAGACGTGGCCGGTCCCGCCGCCGATCCCGATCCGGGCGATGAGGGCGAGGATGATGTCCTTGGCGCTGACACCCGGGGCGAGGCGACCGTCGACGCGGACCTCATGGGTCTTCGGGCGCCGCTGGAGGAGGCATTGGGTCGCGAGGACCATCTCGACCTCGCTCGTCCCGATGCCGAAGGCGAGGGCCCCGAAGGCGCCGTGGGTGCTCGTGTGGCTATCGCCACAGACGATGGTCATCCCCGGCTGGGTGAGCCCGAGCTGCGGACCGATGACGTGGACGATCCCCTGGTCGGGGTCGCCGATGCCGTGGAGCGGGATGCCGAACTCCTCGCAGTTCGCCGTGAGCTGGCGGATCTGCGCCGCGGCCATCTCGTCGAGGATCGGCAGGTTCCGCGGCGTCGTCGGCACCGAATGGTCTGCGGTGGCGAGGGTCTGACCGGGCCGGCGGACGTGGAGGCCGCGCGCCCGAAGGCCCGTGAACGCCTGCGGGCTCGTCACCTCATGGACGAGGTGGAGGTCGACGGCGAGGATCGCCGGCGCACCTTCGTCCTGCGCGACGACGTGGTCGTCCCAGATCTTCTCGACGATCGTGCGTGGCGTGTGGTCGGGCATCTCGGTCAGCCTCGCGGCGGCGATGGCGGTCTCGTGGTGGTCCGCGGTGGAGGTCCCCGCGGCGGCGGCGCGCGCGAGCCGAAGGGTAGCAGAGAGCGGCTGACCCGCCGGCCGGCCTGTCGAGGGTTCGGTCTCGGCCCGCCCCGGCCATCCCTGGGCGAGGCGCGACCATCCCTGTCCCACCGTCTCATGCGGTCATCCATGGAACGTTGGATCCGGGCGCGGGAGTCGCGCCCCGGCCGACTGTCTCACCCGTCCACCCCCAGAACGCCCGAGACGGATTCGAGGCCCAGCGGGGGCCTCGCCGGCCAGAGATCGCCCGCCGGGCGCACGAACGTTCCGGTAGTGAGAGTCTGAGACGCGACAGCACCCGACATTGACGCGACCGAACCCGAGACGGATGAGGTACGGGTGCCGGGCACACCCCGTACCGTCGGCCGATGGTTGCGCGATCCATCGCTCGTGCTAGACTGCCCGGACCGAGCGGCGCCGCGCCGCACGGACGAGCGTATCGGAGACCGCTGCGTGGGTCTGTTCAACAGCCGGGATCGCCGCCCTGTCGCCGTCGTCGTGATGGCGGACGGTCGCCGCGTCCACGTGCCGTTGGCGGACGGCTCCCTGGTCGACGTATCGTTCTTCGGGCTGCTTCGCTCGCTCCTCCTTGGGCTGGACGGCCTTCTCGGCCTTATTACCGGCTCCCGGCGGGAGAACGGAGGATCGCGGAGGACGGAGCGCTAGACGCACCGGACACCAAGAGCCGAAGGGACCCTCGCCGGGAGGCGGGGGTCTTTCGTTTTGGAGGCGAAGGACGACCATGACGATGACCGGAGACCCGGCGAAGCTGCCGAGCCGCGTGAGCCACGTGCCGAACGATGGCAGTCCCGAGGCGGCGCGGATCGAGCAGGCCCGCAAGGAGATGCTCAACGACACGCGGCCGCTGAAGCGGACGCGGATCGGGGCGGACGTCGTCTGCGAGGCGCTCATCCGCCAGGGCGTCGAGGTCTTCTTCGGCTATCCCGGTGGCGTCGTCCTGCCGCTCTACGACGTGCTCGGCGACTATCCCGAGCTCCGCCACGTCCTCGTCCGCCACGAGCAGGGCGGCGCTCATGCCGCGGACGGGTACGCCCGCGTCACCGGCAAGGTCGGCGTCTGCCTCGGTACGAGCGGCCCCGGCGCCACGAACCTCGTCACCGGGATCGGGACCGCGCTGCTCGATTCCATCCCGATGGTCGCCATCACCGGCAACGTCGCCTCGTCGCTCATCGGCAAGGACGCTTTCCAGGAGATCGACATCAACGGCATCACGCTGCCGATGACGAAGCACAACTACCTCGTCCGGAACGCGGACGATCTGCCGCGCGTCTTCGCCGAGGCCTTCCACATCGCGCGGACCGGCCGGCCCGGTCCCGTTCACATCGACATCACGAAGGACGCCCTCCAGCAGGAGACCCGGGCGACCCACCCGACCGAGGCGGAGGTCGTCGCCGGCCTGCCCGGCTTCCGACCGAACTTCGACGGTCACCCCCGCCAGCTCAAGCTCGCCGCGGCCGAGATCGCGCGGGCCAGGCGGCCGATGATCCTCGCCGGTCACGGCATCCTCCACGCCCGGGCATGGGACGACCTCCGAGCCTTCGCCGAGAAGACCCAGATCCCCGTCGCGCACACGCTGCTCGGCATCGGCACGATCCCCGAGGATCACCCGCTCAGCTACGGCTACATGGGGATGCACGGCTGGAAGCACGTCAACCGGGCGATCCAGTCGGCCGATCTGCTCATCGCGATCGGCATGCGCTTCGACGATCGGGTCACCGGCAACGTGCGGACGTACGCCCCCTATGCCCGGATCGTCCATGTCGACATCGATCCGGCGGAGATCGGCAAGAACGTCGCCGTCGAGGTGCCGATCGTCGGCGATGCCGGGCGTGTCCTCCGCGCCCTCACCCCTATGGTCGAGGCGGTCGATCCGGCGGACCGGGCGGCGTACCTCGCCGAGCTGGCTGGATGGCGGAAGGAATCCGAGGCGAGCAGCTGGCACGGCTCGGGCGCCTGGCGCGACGGCCTGCTCTCGGCCGACTATGTCGCTCACCGGATCGGCGAGCTGAGCGGCCATGCCGCGACCTACGTCGCGGACGTCGGCCAGAACCAGATGTGGCTCGCCCGGTACACCGGCTTCCGCGAGCCGAACAGCCATGTCAGCTCGGGCGGCCTCGGGACGATGGGCTTCAGCCTCCCGGCGGCGATGGGGGCGGCGCTCGGCCGGCCCGACCGCGAGACGTGGGCGATCACCGGGGACGGCGGGTTCCAGATGACGTTCCAGGAGCTCATGACGCTGGTCCAGGATCGGATCCCGGTGAAGATCGCCCTCTTCGACAACAAGAAGCTCGGGATGATCCGCCAGTGGCAGGAACTCATCTACGCCGGGAACTATCACTCCGCACACCTGCTCGGGCCGGACTTCGCGAAGCTCGCCGACGCATTCGGCATTCCGGCTCGCCGGGCGACCCGGCCGGAGGACGTGGACGACGCGATCCGCTGGGCGCAGGGAATCGACGGCCCGGCCCTCATCTGGTTCGAGATCGCCGAGGAACAGAATGTCTTCCCGATGATGCCGGCCGGCAAGGGCCTGTCCGACCTCATCGAGGAGTGGGGCGGGGTGGAGGAATGAGCGCCGAGGCGAACTCGTCCGCCACCGCCGGTCCAGGCAGCTCCGCGGACGCGGGCACCTCCTCGGACCCGCGTACCTCCGGCGCACCGGTCCAGGCCGGCGCACCGGCCCACGCCGTCCCGCCGGCCCACGCCGTCCCGCCGGCCCACGCCGTCCCGC